>NZ_DCLI01000051.1:37471-84517 GCF_002320975.1 Clostridium sp. UBA1652 | reverse complement strand
AGAAAGCAAGAAAGCAAGAAAAGTAAAAAAAAGATGGCATAAGCCATCTTTTTTAGCAACTATTTCATAGAATCAATTGATCCTAAAACTTCATCTATTTTAGATTCTACTGTGCTTTGTACAGCATTTCTTCCAGCTCCAAGATATGCTCTTGGATCGAATTCTTTTGGTTTATCTCCAAAAGTTTTTCTTACAGCAGCTGTGAAAGCTAATCTTAAGTCTGTATCCATGTTTATTTTACATACAGCCATTCCAGAAGCTTTTCTTAACATATCAACTGGAATTCCTTTAGCTCCAGCAATGTCTCCACCATATTGGTTACAAGTTTCAACTGCTTTTGGATCAACAGCTGAAGCTCCGTGAAGAACTATTGGGAAACCTGGTAATTTAGCTTGGATTTCTTCTAATATATCAAATCTTAATTGTGGTTTGAAATCTAATGGGAATTTGAATGCTCCGTGAGATGTTCCTATAGCGATTGCTAATGAATCAACTCCAGTTCTGTTAACAAAGTCAACTGCTTGTTCTGGATCAGTGTAGATATGTTCTGCAGCAACTACATCATCTTCTACTCCTGCTAAAACTCCTAGTTCAGCTTCAACAACAACTCCTTTAGAGTGAGCGTATTCAACAACTTCTTTAGTTAATCTAACATTTTCTTCATAGTCATAGTGAGAACCATCAAACATTACTGATGTAAATCCAGCATCTATAACTTCTTTAACAGCATCTAAACTTGGACCGTGGTCTAAGTGTAATGCAACATCTATACCAGTTTCTTCTATAGCAGCATCAACCATTGCTTTAAGGTATGCAGCTCCAGCATATTTTATTGCTCCTGTAGAACATTGAAGTATAACAGCAGAATTTTTAGCTTTAGCTCCTCTTAAAACTCCTTGAATGATTTCTAGGTTATTGATATTGAAAGCACCTATTGCGTATCCGCCTTCGTAAGCTTTTTTGAACATTTCTTTTGTAGTAACTAATGCCATGATTTTACCACCTTTCATTTATTTACTGGAGAAATATTAATATCTCTCCAAGATATCATTTTTGTTAGTGGACTTGTTACGTCCCACCGGGACTAATCCCTTTATGTTAATTATACTAAATGTACAAGCTATTTTCTATATGTAAATCAAAAAAAATGATATTTTTAGAAAATATTTTTAAGTCGTATCTCTTGAAGCTTTAACATTGTCTCAGCAGAAAACTTTATAAGGTGTATGGATGCAAGGGAATCTTCCTCATCTATAGTCTCTATATATTGAGTTAATTTAATTGCTTCAGAGCTTATATTATCAAATTCGGTGTGGTTTATGTACAATGATAAGGGGGTGGAACTTTGAGTTACAGAGTCTATAAGCTCGATGGCTTTAGTGTATCCACCTTCCCAATCTTCATTATTAATTAATTCCTCTAAATTTTCACTAATATCAATAATTTCTATGCAAGCCTTATTTAATTTAATGTGAGAGTAAAACATAAAACTTATTAATGCTAAAAATAGTCCTAGGGATGTTAGTATATTTTTCATGTATTCTCACCATCCAATTTTTCAAATTCTCCTTTAGCTTGGTATTGAAGTTTACCGGAGCTATCCATTATTATTATAAATACTTCATCCATACTTAGATTTTTTGATGAGACTTTGTCTTGAAGCCATTTGACGTCTTTATGTAATTTTTTTAGAGAGTCTTTATTTACTTTTCCATTGTATAATAAAACTAAAGGTAAATGACTATTTTCATTATTTTCTTTAGACATTATAGATAACTGACCATTACTTTCTAATATGGCATATTTAATTGAAGATACATCAAAGTTTCCTGTTAATCTTAATTCTTCAAGAAGGTCTTCAACGTGAATTCTCTGACTTTTTAATGCTTTTTCATTTATTTTACCATCTCTTATAAGAACAGAAGGGTCACCATCTATTAGTTTTCTCATGAACTTACTTCTTATTTGAAGCTCAGTAAAAAATACTTCTAATATTAGTAGAGTTAATATAGGTATGATACCTAGAATTAAGGGCAATCTTACATCTTGCATTGGAACAGTAGCCAAATCAGAAATTACTATAGTTATTACAAGTTCGTAAGGCTGTAATTCTCCTATCTGTCGTTTTCCCATTAATCGAATAACTAAAACTACCAAAATATACAATATACAAGTTCTAATTAAAACTATAAACATAAAAAACACCTCCAAAATAATTTATCCAAATAAAGATAATTATATGTAGTAGTTATCAAGTTTAAGGTTTGTTATATAATAGTAATGAATAGTTAATTGTTTGGAGGTTATGTGACATGAGTAAAATTCAATTAAATTTATGTAATGGTCTTAAAGTAGAAGTGGATAGAGGAATAGAATTCACTGAAATTATAAATAAATATTATAAAGAGAGTAATTTACCTATAATGCTAGGAAGATTAAATAAAAAGTATATAGAGTTAAGTAGGAAAGTTGAGGAGTCCGGAGATTTTGAGGTTATTTATAACAATAACCCTATTGGAACAATGGCTTATGGAAGAACTGTAACTTTTTTATTTATAAAAGCAGCTTTAGATATTTTCCCAGAATCAAAAATAACTATGGAACATTCAATTAGTAAGGGGATATTTGGGGAAATCCACAAAGAGGAAGTTTTAACGGAAGAGGATGTTAATAAGATTAAAATTAGAATGCAGGAACTAATTGTTAGAAAAATTCCTATAAGTAAAAATAAATTTTTAAAGGAAGATGCTATAGAAATTTTTAAGGATTATGGAATGATTGACAAGGTAAAATTACTTAATCATATGAATCTAGAGACAGTTAAGTTATATGAGCTAGATGGAAGATATGATTATTTCTATGGTCATATGGCAGTTAACACTAAAGAAATAAAGGTTTTTGATGTTATTTATTATGATAAAGGTTTTATTCTAAGGTATCCAGATGATAAGAAACCATTAGAGATACAGGAGTTTAAGGAACATAAAAAACTATCAAATATATTTTATGAAAATGAAACATGGCTTGATATTTTAGGTGTTGGAGAAGTAGGCTCTTTAAATGATAAGATTGAATCTAGTGAGATTATAGATATTATACAGGTTTCAGAGGCGCTGCATGAGAAGAAGATAGCTAATATAGCAGATATGATTTCAGAAAGAAAAGATGTAAAAGTTATTTTGATAGCAGGACCAAGTTCTTCGGGAAAAACAACTTTTTCAAAGAGATTAGGAGTTCAATTAAGGGTAAATGGATTTATACCTACTCCAATATCTTTGGATGATTATTTTGTAGATAGAGAGAAAAATCCTATAGGGGAAGATGGAAAACCTGATTTTGAATCCATAAATTCTTTAGATTTAGATCTATTTAATAAGCATTTAGAGTTACTATTAAAAGGTAAAAAAGTTGAGATACCTAGCTTTAACTTTGTTAAGGGAAAAAGAGAATGGCATGGACATGAAATTGTATTACCTCAAAATGGTTTGTTAATAATAGAAGGTATACATGGATTAAATGATCAATTAACAGCTTCTATTTCAGATGTGAATAAATTTAAAATTTATATAAGTGCATTGACACAACTGAACCTAGATAATCATAATAGAATTGCAACCACAGATGTTAGAAAAATTAGAAGGATAGTTAGAGATTATCTAACTAGAGGGTATGGTGGAGAGGACACTCTTTTAATGTGGAATTCTATAAAAAGAGGAGAAGAAAAGAATATATTTGTATTCCAAGAAGATGCAGATGTTATGTTTAATTCAACTCTTGTATATGAGCTTTGTGTGCTTAGAAAGTATGCGCTTTTTGAACTAGATAAGATAAAGGAAGAAAGTGATGTTTATTACGAGGCTCAAAGATTAAAGTCCTTTTTAGGATTCTTTAAAGACATAGAGACAGAAATGGTGCCAGGTAATTCTATATTAAGAGAGTTTATAGGGGGAAGTTGTTTTTATAAATATTAGTTTAACAAAAAGATAAAAAGGTGGTAATTATGAAAAAGTATGGAGTGTTTGATATAATTGGGCCTATTATGATAGGTCCCTCTTCCTCACATACAGCAGGAGCTGCTAGAATTGGGAGAATTGCAAGAGTTATAGCTGGGGAGGAATTAAAAGCTGTTAAGTTTATCCTTCATGGATCTTTTGGGAAAACTTATAAAGGTCATGGAACAGATAGAGCTCTTACTGCAGGGATACTAGGAATGAATCCTGGGGATATACGTCTAAGGGATGCCTTGGTTATAGCTGAGGATTTAGGTATAAAGATAGGGTTTGAAGAAGGGGATTTAGGAGATGTACACCCTAATACTGTAAAATGTATAATGAATGGAGTAAGTGGTAGTAACTATTCTATAACAGGCTGCTCAATAGGCGGGGGAAGTATAGTTATAAAAGCTATAAATGATCAAGAAGTTGATTTTACAGGAAGTTATCCTACATTAATTGTAAATCATAAGGATGTACCAGGAGCAGTATCGAAGGTAACATCACTTTTGTATGAGGATACAATAAATATTGCTTTTATGAAGGTTTTTAGAAGCCAAAAGGGTAAGGAAGCAACTATGATATTTGAAGTTGATAATGAAATTTCAGATAAAGTTTTAAATGGAATAAAAAATATAGACTACATATCAAAAGTTATAAGGATAAATCCTATTAAGGAAGGAGAATAAAAATTGTTAGCAAAAACAGGTGAGGAGCTTCTAAATATATGTGCTGATAAGGGCATTTCACTAAGTGAATATGCTATTCTTTATGAAATGGAGACCTCAGAATTAACTAGAGAAGAAGTAATTAAAGTGATGGAGAAAAGTTATGATGTCATGCTGGAAGCTTGCAGACAAGGAATGGAAGAAGAAGTTTTCTCTGTAAGTGGGTTAATTGGTGGAGATGGATATAAAATAAATAAATACTTAAATAGTGGAAAATCCCTTACAGGAAATGTTATTATAAAAGCAATGGCAAGAGCTATGTCCTGTGCAGAAGTAAATGCTTCTATGGGAAAAATAGTGGCATGTCCTACGGCTGGATCTTGTGGTATATTGCCAGCCGTTATTATTACAGCCGTAGAGCAGTTAGAGCTCGATTATGAAGGTGCTATAAAAGGATTGTTTGCAGCTTCTGCTTTAGGTATTATAATAGCTCAAAATGCAACTTTAGCAGGTGCAGAGGGTGGATGTCAGGCAGAGTGTGGTTCAGCCTCTGCTATGGGGGCTGCTGCTGTAGTAGAGATGATGGGGGGAACTCCAGAAATGAGCCTTAATGCTGCGGCTATAGTTTTTAAAAATATCATGGGACTAGTATGTGATCCAGTTGCTGGTTTAGTAGAGGTTCCATGCGCAAAAAGAAATGTAGCGGGAGCTGTTAGTGCCCTATCAACAGCTGATTTAGTTATGGCAGGAGTAAACAGTAAGATTCCATTTGATGATGTTTTAAGTGCTATGTATGATGTTGGAAAAAATATGCCTAGTGAACTTAAGGAAACTGCTATGGGTGGAATAGCTATTACAAAAACAGGAAAAAAATTAAAAGAACAAGTTTTCGGGAAATAAGCTTAAAGGGTTTAAGGAGATATGAAAATGAATTATGTTGAAGAAATCAAGAAGTTTGATTTAATTAGAAATACTAAGGTTTATGAATTAGCTAAGCTTGAGGTTTTACTTAAGTTAGATAAGGTTTATATATGGACTAAAGATGGGCATATAGCTGTTTTATCTTCAAATGAGGGAGAAAAATCTATATACATTTATACTGATAGAGAATTGATAACTTCAGATTATAGTAATTATGAAGAGTTTTCCTTATCTAAGTTTATAATTGTGCTTAAAAATAGAGACAATAATTTTAATAGTTGTTTTATTAATAAAGATACAGAAAGCCTTTCTATTTTATCAGAGAATATTCAATATTTTATAAATAGATATGAAGAGATATATACAAATACAAGTTTTAGAAATACAAATTCTTTAGAGCTTAAGGAAAGAACTTATATAGTTGCTAGAGAAGCTACAGATGAAAATAATATAGATGTTTTAATAAGAAACTCAGGTAATGATAAATACATATACATATATACTGAGGCTGATTTAGCTAAAAACAAGGTACATATGGAACAATTAAGTGCGTCAAAACTTGTGGGACTAAATAAAGAAAAACTAGGGAAATTAATAACTAATCTTAATAGTAACGGTATTAATAAGGTTATAGTTAATTTTGGAACAAACAATGGTATGGTTGTTGGTATTGAAGAGATAATTAGTTTATTAGCTTAAAACAAGGTTACAGCAATTGCACTATAAATAATTAAATGGTATATTAGATATAGATTAAATTTTAATATTTAGCTAGGGGGGCTGGTGTTGCCAGCTGAGATAGAAAACAAGATTTTCTGACTCTTATAACCTGATCTGGGTAAATCCAGCGTAGGGAAGCATTAGTTTTGTACTAAAATTAGTGTAGCTCTTGCTACACTTTTATTTTTTCTTTTTTATTTATGTACAAAAATATGGCGGATATAAGTCTCCTTGGCTAATTTTTAGGGGGATTAACGATGGAAAAAAGAATTAATGTATCAAGCACTTCAAAAATAGCAATAAGCGGAGTATTAATAGCAATAGGTACAACAACAAGTACTTTATTAACGATTCCTGTATTAGGAGCTAAAATGGCTCCGGTTCAGCATTTTATAAATGTGGTTTCAGCAGTATTATTAGGTCCTTATTATGCAGTATTAAATGCTTTTTCAATATCCTTACTTAGAAATGCCCTAGGAACAGGTACCTTATTAGCATTTCCAGGAAGTATGGTTGGAGCATTTCTAGCAGCATTAATGTATAAGTACTTTAAGAATATATATGCATCAGCCTTGGGAGAAGTAGTAGGTACTGGTTTATTAGGTGCATTACTAGCTTATCCAATATATGCCTATATTTTAGGTAAACAAGCTGCATTAACCTTTTTTATAGTGCCTTTTTCGATTAGTTGCGTAGGAGGAGCTATAATAGCATTAATATTTTTAAATATACCTGCCATAAAAAATTTATTAATTAAAGGAAGGGAGTAAATATTATGTTTAAAGCCTTAACTATTGCAGGTTCTGATTCTTGTGGAGGAGCAGGGATTCAAGCTGATATAAAATCATTTTCGGCAAATGGCGTTTATGGAATGAGTGTAATTACGGCTATAACAGCTCAAAGCACTCAAGGAGTTTTTGGAATTCAAGATATAAGCCCAGAAATAATATCAAAGCAAATAGAGGTGCTTTTTGATGATATTCATATTGATGCTATAAAAATAGGAATGGTTTCAAAGATAGAATCTATAAAAGCTATAGCTGAGTCTTTTAGAAAAGTAGATAAGCTGCCAGTAATAGTATTGGATCCAGTTATGATTTCAAAAACTGGTTTTAAACTATTATCAGAGGATGCTAAGGATACTTTAATTAAAGAGTTGTTTCCTTTAGCTACATTAATAACACCTAACTTACCAGAGGCTGAAGAGATTTTAGGGGTTGAAATTAAGGATATGGAGAGCATGAAGGAAGCTGCTACTAAATTATATGAATTAGGTCCAAAATATGTTTTGGTAAAAGGTGGTCATTTAGAAACTGAAGCTGACGATTTATTGTTTGATGGAAAGAACTTTACTATATTTAAAGGGAGAAGAGTAAATACTATACATACACATGGAACAGGATGTACCTTATCTTCTGCCATTGCAGCAAATTTAGCTAAGGGTATGAATGTAGTTGAAGCCGTTGAAGAAGGAAAAAGATATATAACGGTTGCTATAGAAAATGGATTTGAGCTTGGAAAAGGTGTAGGACCAACTCATCATTTTTACGAATTATATGAAAAAAGTGGATTAAATAAAAAATAATTAATAAATGTACCTATAAATTTAATATTATAGGTACATTTATTTTTTCTTAAATACTAATAATAAGTTATTATAGGAGGTGAATAGTATATGGAAACTTTAAAAAATTGGAGCAAGTGGAAAGATACTCTTGGCAAAGCTGTTGATTTAGGAGAAACTGTAGGAATGTCAGATGGAACAATAACTAATATTGCTGAAAAGGTTGGAACCTTTTTAGCAAATAATGTTGATCCCAAAACAGATGAAGAAAGACTTCTTAAAGAGTTATGGGATTATGCAGATTCAAATGACAAAGAAGTTTTAGCAAAACTTATAGTAAGAATTACAGATAAATAAGTTTTAAATCTTAAAGAGCGTTACGTATAAATTGTAATTGCTCTTTTTTTGTTGATAAGTTTAATAGGATTTTAATTAAAAATCTTAAAAGTTGATTTTTTTATTAAAATAAGGCAAAAATGATTTAATGAAGCACTGGGTGACGTGCTAAAGGATTAATGTTAAAATAAATCTAATGAAGCCTTTTAAGAGACTTCTAAAGTATAAAGGTTAAGAATGAATTTAGTGTTGGGTGAAGATATGTTTGAGAAAAATAGGATAGAAGAAGTTTTAAATAAGGTTTATGGATATAATAGTTTTAGAACTGGGCAGTGGGAACTAATAAATAACATATTAAATGGAAGAGATACGTTTGGTATACTTCCAACAGGAGCTGGAAAGTCTATATGTTATCAGCTTCCTGCGCTTATTTTTGAAGGTATAACTATAGTAATTTCTCCCCTTATTTCTCTTATGAAAAATCAGGTGGACTCTTTGAGAGAGGTTGGAGTGGACAGCATTTATATAAACTCTTCGATGAGTATAGATGAAATTAGAAAAGTTGAGATAGATATAATAAAAGGTAAATATAAAATAATATATATAGCGCCAGAAAGATTGTCTTCTAACTATACTATTAAATTGTTTAATAGCATAAAGGTTTCTCAAGTTGTGATAGATGAAGCACATTGTGTATCACAATGGGGACATGATTTTCGAAAAAGTTACAAAGACATATCACCTTTTATTAAAAGTTTAAGTTCAGATCCTGTAATATCGGCTTTTACAGCAACTGCAACAAAAGAAGTTAGGGAAGATTCAGTTAATCTTTTAGAATTAAGGAATCCATATATTTATATAGGTAGTTTTAATAGAGAAAACTTAATTATAAATATACATAAAGAAATAGATAAGTTAGAGTTTATAAAAGATTGTTTAAGAGATATAGATGAAAGTTCAATTATATATTGTTTAACTAAAAAAGAAGTTGATGGATTATACATTTATTTAAAAGATTTAGGTTTCTCTGTTTGTAAATATCATGGTGGTATGAGTGATAGTGAAAGAAATAGGAATCAAGATGATTTCCTGATGGACAATTATAATACTATGATAGCAACTAACGCATTTGGTATGGGGATAGATAAATCTAATATAAGGAATATAATACATTTTTCAATTCCTAAAAATATAGAAAGCTATTATCAAGAAATAGGACGAGGTGGAAGAGACGGTGAAAGGTGTAATTGTAACTTATTATATTCTAGAGAGGATATTTATTCAGTAGAATATTTGATTAATACAACCAGCCTTATTAATAGGAGAGAGATTGAACTTAGAAAACTTAATGAGTTATTGTCTTTATGTGAATATGATGGATGCTACAAGTCTTTTATATTAAATTATTTTGGGGAAAAAGATATAAAAAGTTATTGTAATAGCTGTTCAAATTGTTTTAATAATGATGAGTTAATAGACTTTACCCTTGAGGCTCAAAAGATACTTTCATGTGTGTATAGAACTAAAGAAAGTTATGGTATATCTGTACTTGTAGATATTTTAAGAGGGGTTAGGGGGCCTAAAATAGTTCAAAATCAGCTGACTAGTGTATCGACATTTGGAATAATGAAGGAATATTCTAGTGGCTATATAAAAGATATAATAAATAAACTACTTGAAGAGAAATATGTTTTATTAAAAGAAGGGACTTATTCGATTTTAAGGCTTAATGACGAATCAGTAAAAATATTAAAGGGCGTTCAGAAAGTAATGCTTAAAATAGAAAAAAGAGAGCTTACAGTATGTCAGGATGAAGAATTGTTTAAAGTACTTAGACTATATAGAAAAGATAAGGCTAAGTTAGAAAATGTAAAGCCATACATATTATTTAGTGATAAAACATTAATTGAAATAGCTAATAGAAAACCAAAAAGTTTTGAACAACTACTAGAAATTCAAGGTATTGGGGAGCGGAAAATAAAAAACTATGGTAGAGATATATTAACTATAGTTAATAAAAGGGAAGTTAAATAACTAAAACTGGATGAGTTAATGCCTTAGTTTTAGTAAAAGAATAAATTAATCAAAAAGGAGAATTTAAATGAATAAAGATTTAATTGTTGGATTTATTGGCACTGGGGTAATGGGAAGAAGTATGGCAAGTAATATTCTAAATGGAGGATATAAGCTTCTAGTTAATAATAGAACTAAAGAAAGCGCAGATACTTTAGTTGAAAAAGGTGCAGTATGGAAAGAGAGTATAGCTGATTTAGCTAAAAAAGCGGATGTAATTATTACTATAGTTGGATATCCAAATGATGTGGAAAATATTTATTTTAGAGAAGATGGAATATTAAATAATTGTAAAAAAGGTACTATAGTAATTGATATGACAACATCTAAACCAAGTTTAGCTCAAAAGATTTTTAATGAAGCTAAAGCAAAAGGTATATCTGCATTAGATGCTCCAGTTTCAGGCGGAGATGTAGGTGCAAGAGATGGAAAATTAACCATAATGGTAGGTGGCGAGAAAGAAGTTTTTGAAAAAGTTTCACCACTATTTAAGCTTATGGGAACTAGCGTAAACTTATTAGGGGCAGCAGGAGCAGGTCAACATACAAAGATGAGTAATCAGATAGCTATTGCATCTAATATGATAGGTGTTTGTGAAGCTATGGTTTATGCTAAAAGAGCAGGATTAGATCCGGAAAAAGTTTTAATGACTATAGGTGGTGGAGCCGCTGCAAGTTGGTCATTAAGTAATTTAGCCCCAAGAATGATTAAAGGAGACTTTGAGCCAGGATTTTATGTTAAACATTTTGTTAAAGATATGAAGATAGCTTTAGAAGAGGCAGAAAATATGGGAATAAAGCTTTTAGGTCTTGAACTTGCAAAATCTTTATATGATGAATTGGTAGAATATAAAAAAGAAAATAAGGGTACTCAGGTTTTATATGAGTTACTAGATAAATAAATAAAACACCTTATAAACGTTAGTTTATAAGGTGTTTTTGTTTTGTACGATTATTTTATAAAATTTTTTTGTAATAAGATGTTTATATAGGTGAATATATTTAAACAAAGGAGGGGATGTCTTATGAACTTCAAAGAAATGATACAAAGTGATAGAGAAAAGCATAATAAGAAAAAGTTTCAGGGAACATTTCTAGATTATTTGGAATTGGTTAAAAAAAATCCAGATATAGCTAAATTGGCTCATAAAAGAATGTATGATATAATCCTAAATCAAGGGTTTGAGATTTTAAAGCCAGAAGATAATCCTAGGATAAAAAAGTTATATGGTAGTGAAGGAATAAAAAGATTTAACTTTTTTAAAGATAGCTTTTTTGGAATAGATAGGGTTGTTATGAAACTTATGAATTATTTAAATTCAGCATCAATGAAAGGCGAAGAAGCAAGACAAGTGTTGTATTTAGTAGGACCAGTAGGCGCTGGTAAGTCGTCTTTGGTTGAATCTTTAAAAAATGCTTTAGAAACAGCTGATCCAATATATGTTTTAGATGGATGTCCAATGCAAGAAGAGCCACTTCATTTAATTCCTAAACATATTAGAAGGGATTTTGAAGACAATTTAGGAGTTCAAATTGAAGGGGATTTATGTCCTGTATGTAAGTATCGATTGATAAATGAATTTAAAGGTAAATATGAGGAGTTTCCTGTAGTAACTAAAGATTTTTCTATTAGAAGCAGAAAAGGTGTAGGGGTAGTACCACCGGTAGATCCAAATAATCAGGATACATCTATTTTAACGGGTTCAGTAGATATATCTAAAATGGATATGTATCCAGAAGATGACCCTAGAATATTCTCATTAAATGGAGCCTTTAATGTTGGGAATAGAGGTATGGTGGAATTTATAGAAGTATTTAAAAATGATGTTGAATATTTACACACAATTATAACAGCTACACAAGAAAAGTCTGTACCATCACCAGGAAAGGGCTCAATGATATATTTTGATGGACTTATAATAGCTCACTCAAATGAAGCAGAGTGGAATAAGTTTAAATCAGATCATACTAATGAAGCTATACTGGATAGAATTGTTAAGATTGAAGTTCCATACTGTTTAGAACTTAATGAAGAGGTAAAGATATATGAAAAGATCTTAGGGAAGAGTAATTTTAAAGCCCATATTGCGCCACATACTATAGAAATGGCTGCGATGTTTGCTATATTATCTAGATTAACAGCCTCTGCTAAAGTTGATCCTATAACAAAGCTAAAAATATATAATGGTGATGACATAGTTGAAAAAGGAAGTACCAAGAGAATTGATATAGGAGAACTTAGAGAAGAAGCTGGTCCTATGGAAGGTATGAAGGGAATATCAACAAGATTTATAGTTAAAGCTATCGATAATGCTTTATCTAATTCAGAGCATAACTGTATAAATCCATTATCAATTATGGAAAGTATGATTAAGTCTGTAAAAGAAATGGATGTTTCTCAAGAAGAGAAAAAGAGATTATTAGGTTACATTCAAGATAATATCAGAAAGGAATATAATAAAACATTAGAAAAAGAAATAACTAAGGCATTTATCCATTCATTTAGAGAACAGGCAGAAAGCTTGTTTAATAATTATATAGATAATGCCGAGGCCTATGTTAATAAGAGTAAACTTAAAGATTCGGCAACAGGAGAGGAATTAAATCCAGATGAAGGTTTCATGAGAAATATAGAAGAACAAATATCTATATCAGATGCTTCAGCTAAGGGATTTAGATCAGATGTAACTTCTTATATGTTCTATGTAGTGAGAAATGGTGGGAAAATAGATTATACTTCTTATGAGCCATTAAAAGAAGCTATAGAAAAGAAATTAATGGCATCAGTTAAAGACTTATCTAGAATAATAACTAAATCTAGGGTTAGAGATAGGGAGCAAGATGAGAAGTATAGTTCTATGGTTGAAGAAATGAAATCCAATGGATATTGTGCACATTGCTGTGATGTTGTACTAAAATACGCAGCAAACAACCTATGGAAGGACTGATATAATGTGTGCAATATTTAGAGATAATGCTGAGACACCAGTTGAACATGATAGAGCTATAGAAGATAGAAGAAGACATCGACAATTAGTTGAGAAATCTATAAAAGAGAATTTAGGGGATATTCTATCTGAAGAAAGTATTATAGGGGAAAGTAAAAATAAGAAATTTAAAATACCTATTAGAGGGATAAAGGAATATCAGTTTATATATGGAAAAAACAACAAAGGTATAGCAACAGGAAACGGAGAGGAGAAAAGGGGACAAAAAGTAGGACAGGATGATGGCTCAGGTAAAGGGAAAAGCGGAAGTGGAAAAGCAGGGAATGGTGAAGGGGAGGATGTATACGAAACAGAAATCACTTTAGAAGAACTCCTTGACTATATAATAGAGGATTTAGATTTGCCAAATCTTGATAGAAAGAAATATTCAGAAATAATTACAGAAAGTGCTGGAAGAAAAAGAGGATATCAAAGATATGGTATAAATCCTAGATTAGCTAAAAAAAAGACAGTTGTTTCTAAAATTGCTAGGCAGCAAGGGAAAAAAAGAGCACTAAGAGAATTAGGCGAGAATGGAGAAATGGAAAGATTTCCATTTAGGGAAGAGGATTTAAGATATTATAGAGTTAAGAAAAAACCTAAAAAAGAGAGTAATGCAGTATTGATATTCATAATGGATGTATCAGGGTCTATGGATGTAGCTAAAAAATACTTAGCTAGAAGTTTCTTCTTTGTTCTTTCAAGATTTATAAGAAGAAAATATAATAATATTGCATTTGAATTTATCTCTCATACCACATCTGCTAAAAGAGTTAATGAATATGAATTTTTCCATAAAGCAGAATCAGGAGGAACTTATATTTCCTCTGGACTTAACCTAGCGCTTCAGTTAATAAATGAAAAGTATCCACCAGATATGTGGAATATATATCCCTTTTATGCATCTGATGGTGATAACTGGAGTGAAGATAATGAGAGGGCTATAAAAGCAGTTAATGAATTAAGTGATATATCTAATATGGTTGGATATGCTGAATTATTACCATCCACCTATTCTACAACTATGTATTATAGATTTGAAAAGGAGATAAATAGAAAAAACTTTTTATCTGTATTAGTAAAAGAGAAAAAGGATTTATGGCAGGCTTTAAAGCTTATGTTAAAGAAGGAGCTTAAGGAGGAATCTTATGGATTATAACTTAAGAGATTTAGAAAAATGGAATGAAATTATTGAAAAGAAAGCAAGTGAATTAGGATTAGATTATTATCCACAAGAATTTGATGTAATAGGTCATAATGATATGATTGGGTATGAGGCATATGTTGGAATGCCATCTAGATACCCACATTGGAGTTTTGGAAAGTCCTATGAAAAGACAAAAACTTTATATTCATTAAACTTAACAGGTCTTGCATATGAGATGGTTATTAATTCTAATCCTTGCTTAGGATATCTTATGAGAGAAAATACTTTGCTCCTTCAAATTCTGACTATGGCTCATGTATATGGTCATAATGACTTTTTTAAGAATAACAGATTGTTTAAAGATGGAACTAAGGCCAATTATACAATAGAAATGTTTAAAATAGATGCTGAAACCATAAGAGGGTTTATTAGTCATCCATCAATAGGATATGAAAAAGTTGAAAGAATAATAGATGCGGCTCATGCTATTAGATTTCAGATTTCTAGAGTCATAGGCGAGAAAACAGTTAGTAGGCAAGAAGCTCAAAAAGCCTTAATAGATGACTATAATAAAAAAGTTGAGAATAAAGGTATATTGGATTTAGATGTAAAAATAGATGTACCTAATATAAGTAAAATTCCATTAGAACCTGAAGATGACCTAATGGGATTTTTGATACAATATGGTGATCTACAAGAATGGGAAAGAACTATATTGAAAATAATCAAGAGAGAAACAGAGTATTTTATGCCACAGATAGAAACTAAGACAATGAATGAAGGATGGGCAAGTTTTTGGCATTACAATATACTAAAAGAACTAGATTTACCTCAAGGACTACACTTAGAATTTTTAAAAAGGCATAATGATGTTGTTGCACCTATGGTAGGTGGATTAAATCCATATTATATTGGATTTAAAATGTTTCAAGCAATAGATGAAGCTTATGGTAGAGACAAGATATTTGAAGTAAGAGCATTGGAAAGAGATGCATCCTTTATAAGAAGATATTTAACTGAAGATTTATGTAGAGAATTAAATCTGTTTGAATATGGGAAAAAAGGTTTTGATTATGTTATTGAGAATGTTCCAGATGAAATAGGTTGGAAGAGCATTAGAGATCTCTTAGCACATCATACTGGCGTAGGGTCAATTCCATATATAAGAGTTTTAGATTACAATACTAAAGATGGAACATTGACCATAGAACATGTTTTTGATGGAAGAGAACTTGAAATAAGTTATGCAAAAGAAACATTAAAATATATTCAAGAACTTTGGGGAAGAAAAGTTATCTTAAATACTAAAAGTAAAGATGATAATACTATAGTTATTACTTGTGATGAGGATAAAAAAATATCTATAAGATAAGGAAAAGACCATCTAGAATTTTCTAGATGGTCTTATTTAGATAGAAGTAACAATGAATAAACAAATGAATACTTTATTATATGAAGAAATAAAAAATACATATGATTAGGAAGTAAGGATTAAGGAGTGAGACAGAAGATGTATATAAATTACTTAAAGAAAAAAAACTTATATAATATTATGATATTTACATTTCCAATCATTACATTGTTTTTGAATTTAAATAATTATATTTTAAATATAATTATATTTTCTTTAGCCATAATACCATTAGCTATAAGGCTTGGAAATATTACATCAGACCTTTCAGGTACTATTGGAGAGAAAAAAGGAGGATTAATTGCAGCAACCATAGGGAATATGCCGGAAATAATGATGGGAGTATGGTCTATAAAAGTTGGACTTATATCTATGGCAAAGGCAGCGCTTATAGGATCTATAATTAATAACATGCTTTTGGTTTTAGGTATCTCGGTTATATTAGGCGGTGTTAAATATAAAGAGCAAAATTTTAATAAAAATATTGCAAAAACTAACTTTAATATGCTCCTTTTAGCAATGGCTTCTTTCACAATTATATTTTCAATTAGTAATTATACCAGTTTAAGTGAAACTACATTAAATGCAATAGGTTTTAAAATTTCAATAATATTAATAGGCATATATCTTTTAGGATTAATATTTTCGCTATATACACATAAAAATTTATTTATATTAGGAGATGTAGATGAGGAAATAGAGGAAATCAGATGGCAGGATTCTTATAAAAATTTAGCATATATAATAATCATTTCAGTTTTGTTGTATTTCATTTCAGAAAAGTTGATAACTAACATAAGTTTGTTTACAGAAGAAAAAAATATTTCGCCTGAGTTTATAGGAATAATGCTTTTACCTATACTAGGGAACATAGGAGAGAATATTTCAGCGATAATGTGTGCCATAAAAAATAAAGTAAATGCTTCATTAGAAATAGCTATAGGATCCTCGATACAAATAGCATTGTTTGCAACACCAGTATTAATTACTTTTGGATATTTTTTAGGTATAAATATGAATATGATTTTTTCATCAATACAGATGGTAATGTTATTTATAGCGGTAATAATGAGCTATATAGTTTTTGTGGATGGAAAAACATATTGGTTTGAAGGATGTATACTAGTAGCTATATATGTCATTGTTACTATTTGCTATTTTTATGTTGCATGAAACAGATAGCTTAGTAATATAATTGAATGAAAGCAGTTGTAAGGGTGATGGTATGGGATATAATAAAATTATGAGCTCATATTATTCAGAGCTAACTAATTTAGTTTTTTTATTAGAAAAATATGTTAATTCATATAGATTACTTATAGGTGGAGCAGGTGAATTAAATGGAATTGCTCTAGCAAAAAAGAAAGAAGTAAAAGATGCGTTAAAGAGAGTAGATAAAGTTGGAGATTTAATAGATGATTTAATAGATATTTTAGAATGTTGTCAAAATACTTATTTAAACTATGTTAGATTAAAAAGTGACGTATTAATAGTAAAAACTGAAAAGGACTTAATATTAACTGAAATAGATAATGAATTATTATTCCAAAATAATACAAGGGGAATTATACCTGGAGAAAATATAAGAAGAAAAGGACCAGGAAGAATAGATATTGATGTAAATGTTGAGAACAATGACAGTTTTCCACTAGGATTCCTTGAAAATATTGGAGACAATACTTAAACATATAAAAAAAATGTGTTTTTCAAAGAAAAACACATTTTTTATAACTTATTAAAGTTTTTTTAATTTAAAAGTACTAATCATTAGATAAGAAAGTGCTATCATAAAGATTATAGGTATAATCTGAGTTGTAGGTGAATTAACAGTAATTAAATCAAATAATGCAATTACTGATCCAGCTATAGTTATAGGAATTCCTGTAAACACTCCATCAAAAGTAGATAGATTATATCTTGCTAATCTAAAAGCACCACAAACCGGGAATACAATAACTAACATGTATCCAATTAAGCCAACAGGACCTAAATTTTGAAAATCATACATTACAAAAGTTAAAAATGCGGGTGCAACACCAAATGAAACTAAATCAGCTAAAGAATCTAATTCTTTACCTAATTCAGATGATACTTGAAGAAAACGAGCAATTCTTCCATCATATCTATCTACTAAGCCTGCAATGATAATAAATATAGCGGCAAAAGAATAATTATTATTATATGTAGCTAATAATGATAGTACACCAAAACCAAGATTAGCAAATGTGAATATATTAGGTATACTGCTTTTTCTCATATGATCACTCCTAAAAATTTTAAATATCAATACCATGGATATTATACTCTATAAAGTTAGAAAAATTAAGAGGTAAATCACTATAAAAGATAAATTTAAGGCAAATATAAGGTTATTTACATAATTTGAAAGTGAATATATTAACACTTTGTAATACAATATAAATAAATGGATAAAATAAAAAGAATTATAAATTTAAAACATACAAAATATCTAATATTTGGATTTTAGAACCAGTATACTCGACAACATTTGGTAATAGTGTTATAATTCTTTTGATTCTATTGGAAATATAAGAGGAGGGAACTTCATGAAAAAGGTAAAATTTATTTATAATCCCTTTTCAGGAGAAAATATTATTCTTTCAGAATTAGACAAAGTAATTTCAATTCATCAAGAATTTGGATATCAAGTTTTGCCATTTAGAATAGAAAAAGGAGTAACTATAGAAGAAGCTTTAGATGAAATAGATGATTCCTATTACTATATATTGGTAGCAGGTGGAGACGGAACTGTCGATTCTCTAGTTAATGCAATGAAAAATAGAAATATAAATATTCCTATTGGAGTATTACCAGTAGGAACTGCAAATGACTTTGCAAAATTTTTAGGAATGCCTCATGATGTAAGCACTTGTGTAAGGCAAATATTGTCATCTGAACCTAAAGGTGTAGATATTGGTCAAATAAATGATAAGTATTTTGTCAATGTAGCAAGTACTGGATTATTTACAGATGTTTCTCAGAAAACGGATGTAAATCTAAAAAATACTATAGGTAAGTTAGCTTACTATTTAAAGGGGCTAGAGCAATTGCCTAATTTCAGAAAACTTAAAGTGAGTTTGAAATCAAAAGAAGCTGAGTATGATGGGCATATGTATTTACTATTGGTATTTAATGGACAAACTGCTGGTAATTTCAAGCTTGCTACTAGGGCAGATGTTATGGATGGATTTTTAGATGTTATCATGTTTAAAGCCACACCTATAAAAGAGTTAATACCACTTTTTATAAACGTGTTAAAAGGAGAACATTTAGATAACAACAATGTACTTTATTTTAAGACAAATGATTTAATGGTTTATTCTGACGAAGATATTGTTACTGATATAGATGGTGAAAAAGGTCCTGATTTTCCTTTAAGGATAAGATGTATTAATGAAGGAATAAAAGTTTTAGGCATAAAATAGAAATTAATTTAATAATTATAAGTAGCATTAATAAGTGTTAGGGGTGTTTATGAGAAGAGAGTTCTTACACTATTTTATATTGTTACTTATAATTTTTTCATTTTGTGGCATATTAACGTCTTTAAAGAAGTATTGTCCTAAAAAACTCAAGAATTATGTTTTAATAGCTAGTGTTTTAGGTATGGTTTCATTTGGAGTCCAATTTTATATGTCTTTGGCTGTATCTCAAGGGTATATAAATTATTTAAAACCATTAGTTTTTGTAAGTAATTTGGTGGATATATTTTTAATTCTGATAAGTCTTTATATTTTTCTAAGAAAAGAAGGATTAGAGTTTAAGTGGGCATATCTTTATATGTTTTTAATGAGCATAAGTTTTGTTATAGCCATGGTATTTATAAAATCTATTGTAAAAGTAGATAAAATATATGGATATAAGATAATATTAGCTAATGATTTCTTATATAGGATAGTTTTTATAGCAATATTAGTTATGTTATCAGTAGTTATGATAATTTATATGGGGTATAGATATACATTAAAGGTGCCGTTTATTTTATTACTATTTTCTACTCTAATAATGATTGTAGAAAATGTTGCATATATGGCAGAAATAAGTATATTTCCTTATCCATTAATATCAGAACTGATGATAGTTATTTTATTTCTTTATGCAATGTATAGAAGTCGAAAAATTAATTAGAAAAAAACAGTATGATTTAAGTATATAAAATAAGATCATACTGTTTTTTAGTTATCTTTTTATAGATTTCTTTTTTATAGGGTTTTTAGGTGGAACTGGTGGAATTAGATACTTTGGACCATTTCCTATTAAATCTTCTCTTCCAGCTTTTATTAAAGCATTTTTTACTAATTTATAATTTTTAGGAACCCTATATTGAATAAGAGCTCTTTGCATATCTTTTTCTTCTTGAGTTTTAGGTGTATAAACTTTCTCACCAGTTAATGGATTTACCCCTGTATAGTATATTGTTGTAGAAAGTGAGCCAGGAGTTGGGTAGAAATCTTGAATTTGTTCAGGGTTATATCCCATTTCTTTTACATAAAGAGCTAATTCTATAGCTGCATTTAAGTCAGAACCAGGATGAGAGCTCATTAAATAAGGAACTAAAAATTGCTTTTTACCAATAGCTTTATTTATACTAAAATATTTATTAACGAACTTGTCATAAACATCTCTGCCTGGTTTTCCCATTTGAGTTAATACTCTTGGAGATACGTGTTCAGGAGCAACTTTTAGCTGACCACTTATATGATGTTCACACAATTCTTTAAAAAACTCACCATTTTTGTCTTCTATTAAATAATCATATCTTATTCCTGAACGAATAAATACCATTTTCATTCCAGGTAAATTTTTAACTTTTCTTAGGACTCCTAAGTATTCTTTATGATCAACAATTAAATTCTTACATGGTTTTGGGAACATACATTGTTTGTTTTTACATGTTCCATGTTCTTCTTGAAGTTTACAGGACTTATGTCTAAAATTAGCAGTAGGTCCTCCAATATCATGGATATATCCTTTGAAGTCATCTAAAGTAGTAAGAAGTTTCGCTTCATCTACAATAGAGTCTCCACTTCTGTTTTGAATGATTCTTCCTTGGTGGAAAGTTAAGGCGCAAAAGGAGCAAGAACCATAACATCCTCTATGAGAAGTTATAGAGAACTTAACCTCAGTTATAGCAGGAATACCGCCTAAAGAGTCATACATTGGATGTGGTATTCTTGTAAAAGGAAGATTATATGTTAAATCCATCTCTTCTTGAGTTAAAGGAAGCTGAGGAGGATTTTGAACTAAATATCTATCCCCGTGAGGTTGAACTATAGTTTTCCCTCTAATTGGATCTTGTTCTAGAGATTCAAGTTTGTAACTTTCCCCATAAGCAGACTTATTACTAGCACAGTCTTCAAAAGAAGGTGTTTCAACATAATTTCTTAAGTTAGAAATATCCTTAGTTAAATAGCAGGTTCCTTTAACATCATTTACTTTAGAGATATCCATTCCATAGCTAAGTAGATCTGCTATTTGAATTATAGTTTTTTCTCCCATTCCGTATATAAGAAGATTAGCCTTAGAATCTAACAATATGCTTCTTCTAACCTTATTGTCCCAATAGTCATAATGAGCAAATCTTCTAAGTGAAGCCTCAATACCACCTATTACAATTGGTATATCCTTAAAAGCCTCTCTAATTCTATTACAATAAACAATTACAGCTCTATCAGGTCTATATCCAGATTTACCACCAGGGGAATAAAAATCATCACTTCTTTTTCTTTTGGCAGCAGTATAATGATTAACCATAGAATCTATATTACCTGAATTAACTAAGAAACCATATTTAGGTCTACCTAATTTTTTAAAATCATCAGCATTATTCCATTTAGGTTGAGGGATTATACCTACAGAGTAACCTTGGGATTCGAGGGTTCTTCCGATAATAGCAGTACCAAAAGAAGGGTGATCAACATAGGCATCTCCAGTAACTATAATAAAATCTAATTGTTTTATATTATTTTTCTTTAAATCTTCCGTAGAAACAGGTAAAAATTTCTTATGTAAATTCATTAATTAAACTACCTTTCGTTTTAAGTTTTATAATTAATATATAATAACACAAGAAGTTAAAGATTATCAACTTTAAAGCAATGAAATGAAAAGTTTTTAGTTGCTTTTTTAGAAGAAAAGAATATAATAAAGTAGGGAATTAAATATTATATTTTTGTGAGGCTCCTACATAGACACACGCTACTGCCCAGAAACATCGAGAGATGCCAACGGGTCAGGAGGTATTATCGAAAGAAGGTATTACCTAATGTAGCTAGAGAATTAACTCTTAAGCTTTGTAGTGCTAAAACTCAGAATTAAAGTTAATATCTTTAATTGAATTTTAGAGCCTTTTAGGCTCTTTTTATTTTTCAAATTTTAAGGTGGTGAAAGAAAAGATGGAGGCTGGACCTCAAGGTGATACGTATAATAATTTGATGATTTTACAAAAGCTTGAAGGGATGGTTCTCTTAAATTTTCTTTAACTGAATCCATTCCTTCAAAAAGGAAAAACTAAATAAGGAGGAATGGATATGATAAAACTAAACGTATTTCTTTATAGTTCCATAATAGATAGAAAGGTTTATGATGAATTTGGAGATGTTTTAGGTGTACTAAAAGATGTTTATGTAACTGCTGAAGAGGGATATCCAAGAGCAATTGGGTATAGGGTAAAAAGAGGCAGTGTTATGTATGAATATGAATTCAGAACAATAGAATTTTATCTAAATGACTCTAACAAGGTTTTAATAAAAACTAAAGGAAGTAAGGAAATACTTCCTAGAAGTTATAGCTTTTTATTATCACAAAACTTGCTAGATAAAAGCATAGTGGATGTTAATGGTAAAAAGGTAGTTAGGGTTAATGACTTAAGAATTGCAGAGATAGCTGGAGAGTATAGAGTAATAGCTGTTGAAACTGGTTCTTCAGCCTTATATAGAAGAAAAGGATTAGAATCAGTAGCAAGGATTATTACAAAGTTTATGAAGAAAGAAATGGAAGATCAAGTCATCATGTGGGATGATGTTGAGTCTCTAGAATTAATTAAGGATTCTTTACAAATTTCTGTACCATATAAAAAACTGTCTACTCTACATCCAGCAGATTTAGCAGATATCTTAGAGACATTGGACTCTAAGAATAGAAGAAAGATATTTGAAACGTTAGATGAGGATTTAGTAGCGGATACATTGGAAGAAATGGAACCAGAATATAAAGGTACAGCAATTAAAGAACTCTCAGAGTTAAAACAAGCTGAGATTTTAGAGAATCTACCTAACGATGAAATAGCAGATATTTTAGACGAGTTAGATGATGAATCTAGAGAAAAAATCCTATTCAACCTAGAAAAAGAAGATGCAGATGAGGTTAAAGAGTTACTATCTTATGAAGATGAAACAGCAGGTAGTATAATGAATAAGGACTTTATTGCATTAAATATAGATATATCTGTAAAAGAGACTATTGAAATATTTAAAGAAACAGAACCGGATGAAGAGGTTATGTATTCAGTTTACATTATAGATAGCGAAGAAAGGCTTTTGGGGAGTGTTTCTTTAAAAGATTTAGTTATGAATGATTCTGATGTTAAATTAAAAGATATAATGAATGATAAAATTCAAACTGCAAATTATAAGGAATCTTTATCTGAACTTGTGGATAAGGTAACTAAATACGATCTTTTATCTATTCCAGTTTTGGACGAAGAAAATAGGTTGTTAGGAGTCGTATTAACTCACGATGTTGTAGATGAAATATTACTTCCAGCATGGAGAAAAAAATCAAAGAAAAATGTTTAATATATTAAAAGACTATGAAATTAATAACTTCATAGTCTTTTAAGTTTTATAAATATTAGAATAGTTTTTATAAAAACATATTGACTTTTAATTTTAATAGAATATAATTATATTATACAAACCATATCAGATTAGTGGGAATTTTAGCGATGATAAAGTAGAGTATCATAAACAGTTAGTTTAAGAGAGAAGACGGTGGTGGAAAGTCTTTACTAAAGTTTTTGAGAAGTGCACTTTTGAGCTGATACCTGAAATTTATAGTAGGGTTATCCGGGAGTCAGCCGTTATAATGACAAAACACGAGAGTGTTTAAAAGCTGAGGCATTATTGTCTAATTAGAGTGGAACCGCGGGATATCTCGTCTCTTTATTTTATAATTGAGATTGAGATTTTTTTTATTAGTAGTAAAATAAAAAGATATAAATATATATTAATATGGAGGGAAAATTATGATTTATAACAGTGCATTAGAATTAGTAGGAAATACACCTATACTAAAAGTAAATAGTTTAGTTGATGAAAATTCAGCAGAGGTTTATGTTAAATTAGAGAAATTTAACTTAGGGGGAAGTGTTAAGGACAGAGCTGCTTTAGGAATGATTGAAAAAGCAGAAGAACTAGGATTAATAAAAGCTGGTGATACTTTGGTTGAACCAACCTCTGGTAATACAGGAATAGCCTTAGCTCTAATAGGAAAATTAAAAGGATATAAAGTAGTTATTACTATGCCAGAAACAATGAGCAAAGAAAGAAGAGATCTTTTAAAAGCTTATGGTGCTGATTTAATATTAACAGAAGGCGCTAAAGGTATGAAAGGTGCTATAGCAAAAGCTACTGAATTAGTTGAAGAGTTTGGCTATTTTATGCCACAACAATTCTTAAATTTAGCAAACCCAGAAAAACACTATGCAACAACAGCTGAAGAAATATTGAAAGATCTACCTGAAATAAATGCATTTGTTTCAGGAGTAGGAACTGGTGGAACAATTACTGGAGTAGGTAAAAATATTAAAAGTAAAAAATCTGACGTTCAAATAATAGCAGTTGAACCAGCGAAATCTCCAGTTTTAGCAGGTGGAAATCCAGGACCACACAAAATCCAAGGAATTGGAGCCGGATTTATTCCAGATATATATGATAGCTCAGTTGTGGATGAAATAATTTCAGTAACAGAAGAAGACTCATTTAAAACTGCAAAAGAATTTGCTGAAAAAGAAGGCGTGTTAATTGGAATTTCTGCTGGTGGAGCCTTATATGTAGCTTTACAAGTTGCTAAAAAACTTGGCAAAGGTAAAAAAGTATTAACAGTTGCTCCAGATGGAGGAGAAAAATATATTTCTATGGGTCTTTACGAATAAAAAATAGATTAAATTAAATATGTAGAAGCAAGAGAATGCTATTGATTATTGGCATTCTCTTTTTTTATATTAAAGTATTAAGTATATAATGTTATAATAAAATGTAAGAGTTTGAAGTTTTTAAGTTGAAATAGTAAGGAGAATAGAAAATGATATCGACCAGATTTGCAAAAATATTAAGAATTCTTCCAGAAGGGTTATTTATAGCTTTAGCAAAAAGAATTGCTTATGGATATATAAAAAAGTACGCTAATATACACATAATGGGACAGGAGAATATTGATAAAGTTAGTGGTTCAAAAATCTTTGTTTGCAATCATCTAAGTAATTCAGATGGACTAATTTTAAGTAAAATACTTAAAGATAGATATGATCCGTATTTTATTGCTGGGGTAAAACTGTCAAATGATCCAGTAACAAGTTTAGGGACTAAAATAGTAAAAACTATAAACATAAAGCCCAATTCTGCAGATAAGGAAGCTTTAACTAATATAATCAAAGTTGTAAAGGAAGGGGATAATATCTTTATATTTCCAGAAGGAACTAGAAGCAGAACTGGATCAATGATAGAGGCGAAAAAGGGTATAATTTTAATAGCAAAACTAACTAAAGCGCCAATAGTTCCTATTGGAATTTGGGGAAGTGAAAAACTTTTGCCTATTAATAAAGATGGGGATATGGCTAAAGAAAAATGGAATCATGCTGATGTGAATATAAAAATTGGAGAAACTATAACTATTCCAGAGAAAGAGAAAAATGAAGATAAACACCAATATGAAAATAGAATACTAAACTCTATAATGACAAGCATAGCTAAGCAGCTACCTAAAGAATATAGAGGATTTTATTCATAAAAAAGAGGCGATATAATGAAAAAGAAAACAAGAGAAATATTAGAGAAATTAAAAGAAGAATATCCAGATGCTTCATGCGAATTAAATCATAAGTCACCATTCCAACTTTTAGTAGCAACTATACTATCAGCTCAAACTACCGATAAAAAAGTGAATGAAGTAACAGAGAGTATGTTTGAAGAATATCCGGACTTAGATAGCTTTCTTAATTTAACGCAAGAAGAAATAGAAGAAAGAATAAAAAAGATAGGTTTGTATAGAAATAAAGCTAAAAATATATACATAATGTGTAGGCAGTTAAAAGAAAGTTTTAATGGGGAAGTACCTAAAACTATGGAGCAAATAGTTTCTTTAGCTGGTGCAGGGAGAAAGACTGCAAATGTAGTTTTGTCTAATGCTTTTGGTGTTCCAGCTATAGCTGTAGATACACATGTGTTTAGGGTATCAAATAGAATAGGTCTAGCTAAAGCAAAAGATGTTCAAGAAACTGAAAATCAGTTAATGAAGGAGTTACCTAAAAAAGAATGGAGTTTAGCCCACCATCTTTTGATTTTCCATGGAAGACGTTGTTGTTATGCTAGAAAACCTAATTGTTCTGAGTGTGTTATTAATGATAAGTGTAATTATTATAAAGATAATAAAAAGGTTGTGTTATAGGCACAACCTTTTTATATTTACTCAGTGAATTTTCAATAAAATTACAATTATTTGTCAGAATATACATAATTGTGATTATTTATGAAGAAAAACGATTAAAAAGACTTTATTTTGTAATAAAATAAAAGATTAATGCATACAAAAAATATAGGAAATAATGTAATAAAATACTATAATATAGACTATAAGGAAAAAAGCCTAAATATTTAAAGTCAAGTTTGTATATAGGAAGGAACTGAGTATGATTACATTATTAAAAAGATTATTCCAATCGTATAGAGTGAGAAAAATATATAAAAATGTTTACAATATAAATGAATTTAATGATTCAATAGTTATTGAATTGGATAATAATTTTCATATAACATATACCAATGATAAAGGTATTAATGTACTAGATAATACTTGTAAAGGGCATATTAGGGATGTATTTAAAAAGAGCGATTTTGAGTTTTTGAATTTTGAGATAATAAAAAAAATTAAAAGTGATTTAGAGCATTATCATATATGGAAAGGGACGGTTTTAATTAAAAAAAAACATGAAGAGAATTCAAGGGGCTATAGTGGGGTAATATATAAAATAGAGAGAGAAAATAAATATGTGGCTGTTTTTAAAGAGGATGTTATAACAATAAGTGATAGTTTTCATAAGGAACATCAGGATTGTTTTATAAATGAAGCTAGATATTCTAAAATATTTAATTTATGTACGGATTTAATATATATGGTTAAAGTTGAAGGACTAGAGATTGTAGATGCAAACTTAGCAACTTGTAGGTTTTTAGAGGCTGAAAAGAAAGATGTACTAGGTAATACCCTAAGTGACGTGTTTGATAAAGAATTTATGATTAATGAGAACTTAATGGAAGGTATAAAGAAAAATAGATCTCCTCAAAGACAAGCTATATGTACAATAAAAGATGGAGAAAAAGTGTACTTTGAAATTAACTACTCTCCAATTTGTGAAGATGATGGGAATATCTCCGGAATTTTATGTTTAGCTAGAGATATAACGGAAAGAAATAAGATAGTAAAATTAGAAATGGAGAAAGAAAAAAGCAAGAGATTGTTAGATGAAATAAAACAATATGATAAAATTAAGACTGAATTTTTTGCCAATATATCTCATGAGCTAAGAACCCCAATTAATGTGATTTTTTCTGCAATTCAGGTCATGGACATATATAAAAATAACCTTGATTATTCCAAAACTCAATTTATTAAGTATAGTAAAATGATGAAACAAAATTGCTATAGATTACTAAGAGTAGTAAATAATTTAATAGATATTACAAAAATTGATTCTGGTTACTTCAATGTTAATATAGGAAATTATGAAATAATAAGAATATTAGAAGATATTACATTAGCAGTTGTAGAACATGCTTCATATAAGGGAATAAGTATAACATTTGATACGTTCACGGAAGAAAAAATGATTGCTTGTGATCCAGATAAAATAGAGAGGATAATGTTGAATCTTTTATCCAATGCCATTAAGTTCACAGATTTTGGTGGGAATATATATATTAATATTAATATTAAAGAAAAAAAGGATGGATATATTTATATACATGTAAGAGACAACGGTAGAGGGATACCTAAGGAAAAAGTTGATGTTATTTTTGAGAGATTTCTTCAAGTAGACAAATCACTAGCAAGAGACCATGAGGGGACTGGTATAGGGCTATATTTAGTTAAGCTTTTGGTCGAGTTACAAGGTGGAAAAATAGATGTTAAATCTGAACTGAATAAAGGAAGCGAGTTTATAGTTAGATTACCAGATAGAAGAGTTAAAGATGTAAAAGAAAATTTTCATAAAAAAAATATTGAAGAAAAGTATGAAAAAATAAATATGGAGTTTTCGGACATATATGATATAAATTGATTTTAATAAACTTCAAATTGCATAATTAAAGTGATATAATAAACAAAGATTTCAGTTATTATGCGGAGGGAAAATTATATGAAAGTTGGAGTTATAATGGGGGGAGTATCTTCAGAAAGAGATATTTCTTTAAAAAGTGGTAATTCGGTAGTTGAAAATTTAGATAGAAGTAAGTATGAAGTTGTTCCAATTGTCTTAGACAGTAAGGAAGATGTTATAGATAAGGTTAAAGGAATTGATTTTGCGTTACTCGCACTTCATGGAAAATTTGGTGAAGATGGAACAATACAAGGTGTTCTTGAGACCCTTGGAATCCCTTATTCAGGATGTGGACTTTTAAGCTCATCAGTTTGTATGGATAAGGATATGACTAAGAAGGTACTTAAAGCATGTGATATAAGAACTGCAAGATGGTACACTGTAATGTCAATTGATGAGATAGATTATAAGTTAATAGAAGAGTACACTTATCCTGTAGTTGTAAAACCTAATAGTGGAGGATCATCTGTAGCAACTTTTGTAGTTAATTCAAAAGATGAGATTGAAAATTGTGTAAGTGAAGCTCTTAAATGGGACAAAGAGGTAATGATAGAAGAGTACATTAATGGAGATGAAATAACTTGTCCAGTTATTGATGGAAAACTTCTACCAATAATAGCTATTAAACCTAAGTCAGCATTTTTTGATTATACATCTAAGTACACAGATGGTGGAGCAGATGAATTTGTAATAGAGCTAGAGAAAGAACTGCATAAAGAAGTAGAAAAAATGGCTCTTGCAACCTATAAAGCTCTAAAATGCGCTGTTTACTCTAGAGTAGATATGATAATAAAAAATGGTATACCATACATTTTAGAGGTAAATACATTACCTGGAATGACTAAAAATTCATTAATTCCCAAAAGTGCAGCAGGGGTTAATATAAACTTCAGCGAGTTACTAGATATCATAATAGAAAAGTCTATTAAATTAAGAGGATAAGTTAAATTCTAAGGATAACAGAGTAAAATCTATTATCCTTTTCCTATTCTTTAGGAAAATTTAAGAATTTATTGTATATTTATAAAGATTTCAGAAGTAAAATATACACATAAGGTATATAAGGAGAGGATTTGAAATTTATGGATAAAGAAGTAGTACTTATCGTAGATGATGAAAAAGAGATACGAGATTTAGTTGAGATATATTTAAAAGGTGAGGGATATATAACTATAAAAGCAGGAGATGGAGAAGAGGCTTTAGAGATTTTAGAAAAAAATAAGGTGGATTTAATAATTTTAGATATAATGATGCCAAAATTAGATGGAATAGAGATGTGTTTGAAAGTTAGAGAAACAAGAAACATTCCTATAATTATGTTATCAGCAAAAACACAAGATATGGATAAGATATTAGGATTAAATACAGGTGCAGATGATTATGTGTCAAAACCATTTAATCCTTTAGAGTTAATTGCTAGAGTGAAATCTCAATTAAGGAGATTTAAAAGATTAAACCAATCAAGTAATAATTCCAATCAGTCAATAGAAGCTGACAAAACTAATATATTAGAAGTTGATGAAGTTGTTATAAACCTGGAAAGTCATCAAGTTTTTTTAGCTAATGAGGAAATAAAATTTACTCCAATAGAATTTGATATTCTTGCATTACTTTCTAAGAACAAAGGAAAGGTATTTTCTATAGAAAATATTTATGAAAGTGTTTGGAATGAGCAATTCATACAATCGGATAATACTGTAATGGTTCATATAAGAAAAATACGAGAGAAACTTGAAGAAAACCCAAGAAAACCAAAGTATATAAAAACTGTTTGGGGAGTAGGTTATAAAATTGATAAATAAGATTAAGAGATTATTTAATTGGATATTAAATCTTAAAATAATGAAACCAATAAAGATAGCTTATAGAATCTTTAACAACAAAATGGAGAAAAGTATAAGGTTTGAATTGGTTGTTGTATTCGGAATATGTTTTTTGATAGCATTTTTTTCTTATGGTATATTAAATAAAAAACTTTCTAGAAATGTATCGTATCAGACAATAAAATACAACTATAGATATGATGAAGATTATTATAAGAGAATTGTTTCAGATCTAAAGAAGGATAATATTAATGTTGAAAACAAGGAAAAAGTAGATGGTTTTCTTGAAAATTATACTATGAGCAATGCGAGCTTGATCATATGTAACATAGATGGGAAGATTTATTATAAAACTAAGGACATAGTATATGAGAGCATAAATTTAGAAAGTATATTTACGAATTCTATAGATAGCGTTAGTAGTGAAAAAGAGAAAACTTATATTTATCCGACCAAGACAAATAACGAAAATTTATTTATTATATTTCAAATTAAGGCTGAAATTTCACAATCACCAATAAGTTATGAAGAGACTAATCCGTTTTTAGCTTTAATAGGATCAGTAATAATATTTGTGTTTGTATTTATGAGAATTACAAATAATAAGATGAAATACATAGAAGAAATATCAAAGGGTTTAAAAGTTATAGCATCTGGCAATTTAAGTTATAGAATAAATGAAAAAGGAAAAGATGAACTTAGAAATTTAGCTCTAAATATTAATTATATGGCAGATGAGGTAAATAGTAAAATAGAAAAAGAAAGACTAGTAGAAAAAACTAAAAATGAGCTTATTACCAATGTTTCTCATGACTTAAGAACACCACTAACTTCGATTATGGGATATTTAGGATTAGTTAAGGAAGAGAAATATAATAGTGAAGAGCAGAAAAGAGAGTACTTAAATATAGCATTTTCAAAGGCGGAAAGACTAAAGATACTCATAGAGGATTTATTTGAGTTCACTAAACTTACTAACGAAGAAATTAAACTTAATCTAACCGAAGTGAATATAGTTGAGTTTATATCACAATTAACTGATGAAATGTTACCCCTATTTGAAGAGAAAGAATTGAAAGTTATTCAATCATATCCTCAAGAAAAAGCAATGGTTCTTTTAGATAGCGATAAAATGTTAAGAGTGTTTGAAAATTTATTAACTAATGCTATAAAATATTCATACAAAGATAGTGATGTGAAAATTTCTTTGTGGATGGTTAATAAAGAGGTCTTTATTTCTGTTAAAAATAGGGGGGACCATATGGATAGAAATAAATTAAAAAATGTATTTGATAGATTCTATAGGACTGATGAGTCAAGAAATTCTAATACTGGAGGAAGTGGTTTAGGATTAGCAATTGCTAAGAATATAGTTACTATGCATGGGGGAAAAATATGGGCAGAATCATTAGGTAATAATATAACTTTTGTGGTGAAATTAAATGTGAAATAGCTGTAACTATTTTACAATACAGATTATATTATAGTAATAAAGTAATAAATGTGGAGGCAAAAGATGCAGGATAGAAATCCTCGTAGTCTTTTTGGACTTGATATTAATGAGTATACACAAGGTGTAAACTTTCAAGTTCTGGCTAGTACAGTTGATTTTTTGTACTTAAGGTCGTCGGGATCAGCGACAGGTAGATTTAGGGTAGATTTAAAGTTTTTACAGTTTGCAAAGGGTGCAAGAGAGTTTGGAATACCAGTAGGGGCTTATCATTACGGAGTGCCATCTTATGATTTGACAACTGCTGATAATCAATGTGATGACTTTATAAATACTCTTCAACAAGGATTTGGAAATAAGGATTATGGTGATTTATTTCCGGTTTTAGATGTAGAAACGCCGCAAGATGATTCAATGACCACCGCAGCAATTGTAAATTGGATAGACAGATTTAGAAAGAGATTTGAAAGAAAAACTAATCGAAGACTTATGTTTTATACAGGGTTATTTTTTATAAATATTCATGATGACTTTAAAGTTAATGGAAGCTATCCATTGAGTGACATGCCACTATGGATAGCTATGTATAAAGAAATCCCTGGAAATCCTCCTTATCCAACAGACGCTGGTGGATGGAAGAGATGGAGAATATGGCAGTGGACAGAAACAGGAACTGTAAGAGGGGCTAATCCTCCTAATGACTTAAACTGGGGACCAGATAATATAGCATACTTAATGCAGCCAGCTGTGGTACAAGGATTATTTGCAAGCATGGATAGAAATAATATATATGTTAGTTGGACTAAAAACAGGGAACCTGATTTAGCAGGATATAATATTTTTATTAATGGAGAATACTATACTACAGTGGATAAAAATACTACAAGGTTGGTTATTCCAAGAAGAAATTTAAAGATATCTCAAAGTGAGCCTATAGAAATATCAATACATGCTTTCGATACAGATAGAGAAATATCTAAGAGAAGGGCAAGATTTACAATAAACCCTAATCAAAGAAAAGAGCTTTTGGATGAAGACAGAATTTATTTTAATGATTCAGATTTATTTTTTTAAGAAACAAGGTTTACCATTAGGTAAACCTTGTTTTGTTACTATTAGAATAATAAATTAAGATTTTTGTAAAACTATTTTAGTTTAATGAAAAATAAATTTGTAGTATAATGTATTGACAGGGAGAAAGGAGAGATTAAATGGAGGAAAAGAAGAAAAAGAAAAGTTCTAAAAGTAAGACAAGAAGAAATATACTTTTTACAGTAGCCACTGTAGTTATGTTAGGAGTTTTTGCTACCTCAGCATATGCTATAGCATCTAATAATAGGATTAAGCAGTGGGAAGATAAAATCTATCCTAATATTAAAGTTAATGGGGTTGATCTTTCAGGAAAAACTAAAGATGAAGCAGTAGAAATGCTTAAAAGTAGTTTTGAAGAAAAAATAAACTCCAAGAAAATAAATGTTAAAGTTAATGATAAGATTTTTACTTTAGGATACTCAGACCTTAGTCCTGAATTTAATATAGAAGAAACAATAGATAAAGCTATTTCTATAGGTAAAGGTTCTAATTTTTTTAGTAAAAAATCTTGGATTGATGGCAAAAACAATGAGGACTTATCATTAGAATTTAATTATGATGAAACCAAGTTAGAACCATTTAAAACTTCAATAAAAGATGGTGTTAAAGCAGGAGCAAAAAACGCATCGATATCTATAAGTAATGGGAAAATATCAATTACTCCAGAAGTTGATGGTACAAAAGTAAATGAAGATGAACTTAATAATAAGTTAAAAGATGTTATAGATGGAAGTATGGATAAAGATTTAGAAATAGTAGTTTCTACAGAAATAGATAAACCTGCTATTACTAAAGATGAGCTATCAAAAATAAATTCTAAGATTTCAACTGCACAGACAAATTTTGCAAGTTCAACTTCTGAAAGAGTTTCTAATGTTGAATTAGCAACAAAGTTTTGTAATGGTAAGCTTTTAATGCCAGGAGAAATATTTAGTTATAATGAAGTGGTTGGAGAAAGAAGTGCTGCTAGAGGATTTAAAAATGCGGCTGTTTTTGTAGGAGATAGAGTTGAACAAGATGTAGGTGGTGGGATATGTCAAGTATCTACGACCTTGTATAGAGCTGCTATGGAGGCGAATTTAAGATCCACAGAGAGATATAATCACTCTATGCTTCCAGGTTATTCACTTCCAGGTCTTGATGCAACCGTAGCTTGGGGACTTTTAGATTATAAATTTAAAAACTCATATGATTTTCCTGTATATATTGAATCATATACATCTAATAGAAATGTAATATTTAATATATACGGAAGCAAAGAAGGTATGGCTGGAAAGACATATAAATTAATAGCTGAGACTACAGAAACTTTACAACCTACTGTAATAACAAAAGAGGATGCAAATTTAAATGAAGGAACTACTAAATGGGAAAAAAATCCGGTAGTAGGTTATAGAGGAAAAGGTTACTTAATAACTTATGAAAATGGAAAAGAAATAAATAGAGAAAATGTATCTAATGACAAATATACAAAGGTTGATGGAGTAGTTATAAAGGGTACTAAAAAGGCAGTACAAAATAAAGTGCCTTCAACTGAAACTACAAGTGAACAAAATTCTAATACGTAACAATAGAAAATAAAAAAATCATCGGTTTAGAGCTGATGATTTTTTTGTTTTCTAAATGAGTATAATAAATTTGCACATTAAAAATATAAAAAATATTAATTTTATAGTAAATTAAGTGGATAACAGATGAATTAATTATTATAATTTTAATAATGACGTAAAAAATATGGAGTAATTAAGGGAGGATTAAATATTGGATTATAAACTTGTATGTATAGATATGGATGGAACGCTCTTAAATAGTAATAAAAAGGTGACAGAAGAAACTAAAAAGGTATTGCTAGAAGCAAGAAATAAAGGTGTGAAAATAGCGATTTCTACAGGGAGAATATATAATAATGCTGCTTTTTATTCTAAATACATTGGATTGAATTCTCCTGTAATAGCAGCTAATGGAGCTATTATAAAAGATGTCAACGATAAAGAGATTTATAAAGGTGTAATAGGGTATGAAACTTGTAAGAAAGTCTTAGAGGTTCTAAAAAAGTATAAAATGAAACCTAATTTCCACACTCATAATTCTATTTTTTGTGGTGGAATTTTAGAAAAATTATTTATATATTTATTTATAACAAGAGGAATACCATCAGATTATAAAGTTAAATTATATTCTGTAAAAGATAATGAATGGGATAAGGTATTGCTTGATAATCAGTCTGAAATTTTAAAGTGTATAAGTATACATACTAGAAAAGAGGTTGTTAAAAAGGTAAGAGAAGAGTTAAAGCAAATTAAAGGTATAGAAGTATCAAGTTCTAATATGCTTAATCTAGAAATAAATGCAGAAGGTGTTTGTAAAGGAAAAGGTGTGGAAATTTTAGGCGAGAAGTTAGGTATAAAAAAAGAAGAGATAATAGCAATAGGCGATAATGAAAATGATTTAACAATGATAGAATATGCTGGATTAGGGGTAGCAATGGGAAATGCACCTCAATTTATAAAAGATAAGGCTAACTATATAACTGCTACTAACAACCAAGAAGGTGTATCAAAAGTTATAAGAAAATTTATATTAAAAGAAAATATATAATTCAATAGTAATACATACTACTACTGAGGTGATAAAAATGTTTATTCCAAGTAGAATAATAATAGAAGAAAAGGCTCTAGAATATAAGCTAGGCGAGGAACTACTAAATAGATTTCGTAAAGAAGAGAAAGAAATAATAATATCAAAAGGACGAGTAAGTGGAATTCCAGGTAATACGCCTAGAGAAATGTATGTAGAAGGTAAAAGCACGCTGGTAGTAGGAGTAAGGAAAACATTAGATTTTCAAAGTTGTAAGCCTTCCGCTCATTATCAATTACCCTTAGTAAGTGGGTGTATGGGAATGTGTGAGTATTGTTATTTAAATACTCAATTAGGTAAAAGACCATATACAAAAATTCATGTAAATTTAGATGAGATTTTTGAGAAAGCATTAAAGTATGTTGAAGATAGGAACCCAGAGGTAACAATATTTGAAGGGGCAGCAACATCAGATCCAATACCTGTAGAACAATATACTGGAGCTTTAGAGAAGGCTATAGAGTTATTTGGAAGTAACGAATACACTAAGTTTAGATTTGTAACTAAATATGGAGACGTTGACTCTTTGCTTAACCTAAAACATAATGGGAGAACTACTATAAGATTCTCAATAAATACAGATAACATTATTAGGAAGTTTGAACATAAAACAAATGGAATAAATGAAAGAATAGAAGGAGCCTATAAAATTGCAAAGGCAAACTATCCTTTAGGATTTATTATAGCGCCTGTGTTTCTTTATGATAATTGGCAAGAGGATTATAAAGAACTTATAAACAGAATTGGGGAATTATTTAAAGGTCATCAAGTAAATTTTGAAATAATATCTCATAGATTCACCAAAAGAGCAAAAGAAAATATTTTAAGCGTTTACCCAAAAAGCTTGCTTCCTATGGATGAAGAAATAAGAAAATTTAAGTATGGACAATTTGGATATGGTAAATATGTTTATACTAATGAAGAAATAAATAATATGAAAAATTTCTTTTATGAAAATATTACGAAATATTTTGATAAGAAAAATATAAATTATATAATTTAGTGTTTTGACTAATATATTTCTATAGTGTAATATAAATTTAAGATGGATTAGCTTTACCATCTTATTTTCTTGAATAATAAAATTTTATTATTCAAAATGGAGGGACAAAAGAGTGAATCTTAACATAGTTTTGTATCAACCTGAAATACCGCAAAATACAGGAAATATAGCTAGAACTTGCGTACTTACTAATTCTAAATTACATTTAATAAAACCTATGGGCTTTTCTATAGATGAGAAAAGTGTAAGGCGGGCAGGATTAGACTATTGGAAAGATCTTGATTTAGAAGTGCATGAAAGTTTTGAAGACTTTATGGCTAAGTATGGGCATAATACCATATATTTATCATCTACACATGCAGATAAGTATTATAATGAAATAAAGTTTCAAGTTGGAGATTTTATTATGTTTGGAAGGGAATCATCAGGGGTTCCTAAGGAGGTTCATGAAAGAGTACAAGGTATGAGAGTGCCTATGATAAATACTAGCACTAGAAGTCTTAATTTATCTAATACAGTTTGCGTAATAGTATATGAAGCATTAAAACAGTTGGACTTTCCTCAGATGAAGTAAATTTCTTTTCGGAATTATAGATATTTATTTTGTAGAGCAATATATTAAGATGAGTGAGGGAGAGTAAATTATGAATAAAATAAAAATAGTTACTGATTCGACGGCGGATTTGCCTAATAATATTATTTTAGAGAAGCGTATTGAGTCATTGCCATTATTAATAAATTTTGGGGAAGAAAGTTATTTAGACGGAGCTGAAATTACTAGAAATGTCTTATTCCAAAAAATAAGAGAGGGGAATGTATTTCCTACTACGGCTCAAGTTACACCTCAAAGATTTTATGAAACATATAAGAAATTATTAGAAGATGGTTATAAAATTATATCTATTCATTTATCTTCAGATATGAGTGGGACATATCAATCAGCATGTATTGCAAAAGAAATGTTAGATAGTGAAGATATAGTTGTAATAGACTCTAGAAATGTTACAGCAGGACTAGGCTTATTAGTTTTAAAAGCTACGGAATTAGTTGAACAAGGATTAGAAATACAAGATATAAAAAATGAAATTGAAAGAAGAATACCTCACGTAAGAAGTTCTTTAGCTTTTGAATCTTTAGAATATCTAGTTAAAGGTGGGCGTTTATCTAAAACAGCAGGAACTATAGGAAGTGTTTTAGGTATTAAACTTATATTAGAAGTTAAAGAGGGTAAAATGGCCGTTAAGGACAAGGTTAGAGGAAGTAAAAAGGCAGTTAAAATAATTCTTGAAGAGTTAGAAGAATGCGGATATGAGTCTGGGGAACCAGTGATGATTTTAGATGCGGAAAATAAAGAGATTTATGGAGCACTTAAAGAGAAACTAATAGAGAAAAATATTAATTTTGTTGAGTCAGAGGTAGGGTGTACAGTTGGTATACATTCTGGACCAGGAGCTGCAGGAATATTTTTCATTCCAAGAGGAAGTATTAATTAAAGAAAAGACTACTTAGATTAAATTGACTCTAAGTAGTCTTTTCTTTAACTATGATTTAAAATAATTTAATATTTTTCGGATAAACTAACTCTAAAGGAGGTTTGGTTTAATGAAAAATAGGCGGTTAAGTTATTTTATAATTATAATTTTGATTTCTAGTAATTTATGTTCTTGTGATATAATTGAAAATACTTTTCTTAGAAAAACTACTAAAGTAGGCTTCTTATCAGATAAGGGAGTATTTAAAGAAAATAATTTTAATGAACAATCCTATAAAGGTGTATTAGAAGGGGTTCAGGATTTTAATATAAAAAGTGTATCAGTAGAAAATGATAGTAAAGAAACAATAGAAAAAAACTTAAGAAAACTTGCTAATAAAACCGATTTAATTATAGTAACAGGAGAAGACATGAACGCGGCATTAAATAAAATCTCAAAGGACTTCTCTGACAAGATTTTTGCAATAATTGATGGGAAAAGTGACAACGAAAATGTTAAAAGTGTAAAATTTAAAGAGCAAGAAGGCGCCTTTCTTGTAGGTGTATTAGCTGGAAGACTTACAAAAAGTAATAAAGTTGGTTTTATAGGTGGAGATATGGATGATGTTTTAGAAAGGTTTTATACAGGGTATGCAGCTGGAGTAAATAACGTAAATAAAATTGCATCAGAATCTTTATTAAATGGAGAAACCGCAAGATATACAATGGATTTTAAGGATAAAGATAAAGCCTATAATATAGCTAAAGAACTTTATGAAGATGGATGTGATATAATTTTTCAAGCAGTAGGAGAAGCCGGTGAAGGCGTTTTTAAAGCTGCAATGGAAGAAAATAAATATGTTATAGGAGTAGATCAGGATCAAGCAGAAATATATAAGGAATATAGTTCGGTAATAATGTCATCTATGATAAAAAGAGTAGATAAGGCTACCTATGAAGTATGCAAGGAAGTAGCTACTGGGACATTTAAAAGCGGTAAAAACTACATAACAACTTTAGGGCTAAAAGATGGATATATAGATATTGCACCTTCAACAGAACAAAAGATTTCAAAAAACTTAATGAATGAAATAAATGATTATAAAAATAAGATAATAGAAGAAAAATTTGTAGTACCTGAAAAGACGATACAAATTAAAGAATATTTAATAAAATAATAAAAATGAGCAAATAAATTCCATTTACTGTAAGGCTATTATTAAAATTAATAATATTGTTGTCGTAGGTTGATTTTCTATAGTGATAACAGTTAAAATAGTTAATATATAAAGGAATTAAGGGTGATGGAATGAATATGAATTTTAATATGACTCTAACACAAGAGCAAAAGCTTATTATGACACAGCAGATGCAACTTTCAATTAAGCTCTTACAGATGTCATCAAGTGAATTATTAGAGTATATAAATAAAGAATTTGCAGAAAACCCAGTTATTGAAACCAATTATGAAAAGGATTTAGATGAAGTAAAAATACAGGATAGATATGATTATAAAGAGATGATAAAATACTTTGAGTCAGATAACTACGGATCTCAAAGTTATGGTAGCTATGATGAAGATGAGGTTTCACCTTTTACATTCATATCAGCTCAAAAGTCATTAAAGGACTTCTTAATTGAGCAGATTATAGACTTAAACATAGATGAATTTCATAAGAGTCTATGTATTTATATAGCAGAGAGTTTAGATAATAAAGGTTATTTAGATATTTCTACACAAGACATAAGTAAGGAATTAAAAGTTCCCTTAGATACTGTTGAAAAGGCTTTAAAAACTTTACAATCTTTAGAACCAGATGGAATTGGAGCTAGAGATTTAAAAGAATGTCTAACAATACAATTAGAGAAGCAATATTTTGATGATGAAAATCTTTTTGAAATAATAGAAAATCATTTAGAAGATATTGCAGACAATAGATATAATCAAATAGCTAAAGCTTTGAATATTACGCCTAAAGAAGCTCAAGAGTATGGGGACATTATAAAAGAATTAGAACCTAAACCATCTAGAGGATTTTATACAGGGGATGATGTAAAGTTTATAATCCCTGATGCTACAATAAGAAAGATTGATGGAGAATATTTTATACTTATGAATGATGATGTATTACCTAAGTTATCAATAAATTCTATGTATAAAGAAATATTAAACAATTCTAAGGATGCATTTGCAACAGACTACGTAAAACAAAAAATAAATGGTGCAATGTTTTTGATAAAAAGTATAGAGCAAAGAAAAAGCACATTATATAGAGTTTTAGAGAAAATTTTAGAGAAGCAAATGGATTACTTTGAAAAGGGAGAAAGTTACCTAAAACCAATGACATTAAAAGAAATAGCTGAGGAATTAGGTATTCATGAATCAACAGTTAGTAGAGCCATAAAAGAAAAGTTTATTTTAACATACAGAGGAACAGTTAAAATAAAAAATCTATTCACTACAGGGTTAACTGTAACAGATGGTGGAGAAGACACAAACATATTAAACATTAAAAATGAAATAAAAAGTCTTGTAGATAAAGAAAATAAAGAAAAACCTATATCTGATCAAGTTATTTGTAATGAACTTAATAACAAAGGGTATAATATATCTAGAAGAACCGTCGCAAAATACAGAGAAGAAATGGGAATTAAATCATCAAGTAAAAGAAAAAGATTTTAAAATAAATAGCAATAAAATACTATAGAGATATAATATTTTATTGCTATTTGAGTAATAATAATAATTTTTTAGAAAAATTTTCACAAAATGTCTTTCAAATTTAATTATAGTGTTTTATAATAATAGATGTGGGACATAAAAGTTTCAAGTGGGACATAGGCGTACCAAAGGAGTGTTGGAATTGCAAAACATTTTAAAGTTACTTAAAAGTATTGTCCCTGAATTAGTTGAAGTTCTAGAAAAAAGGTACAATATATTAAGAACTATATATTACTATCAGCCCATAGGGCGTAGAATTTTAGCCAACAAGCTAAATTTAAGTGAAAGAATAGTTAGGACAGAAGTGAATTTTTTAAAGGCACAAAATCTTATCCAGATAAACACTCCCGGAATGAGCGTTACAGTTGAGGGAGAAACCGTAGTGGAAGAGCTAAAAGATTTTCTCCATGAAATTAAAGGCTTAGCTGAACTAGAGGATGAGATATGTAAGATTCTTAAGCTTAAAAAAGTCATCATTGTCCCAGGTGATATAGAAGCAGATGCTTCTATAATTAAAGAATTAGGTAAAGCAGCAGCTAACTACGCAAGAGAAATAATAAGAAATAAAGACGTAGTAGCCATAACTGGAGGAAGTACAATAAAGGAAGTTGTACATAACTTCCCAAAAGTAAACAATCTAAGTGATGTCTTAGTAGTTCCAGCAAGAGGTGGCATGGGTAAAAAAGTTGAAACTCAAGCTAATACCTTAGCAGCGGAACTAGCACACAAACTAAACGGAAGCTATAAAATGCTTCATATTCCAGAGAATATTAGTGGAAATGCTCTAGACACTTTACTTAAAGAAAAAGAAATAAAAGATATTATTCAAAACATTCATAAAGCTGACGTTCTTATATATGGAATAGGAATAGCAGATGAAATGGCTGAAAAAAGAGGTTTATCAGAAAAGGATAAACAAAAATTAAAATCATTAGAAGCAGTAGGCGAAGCTTTTGGATGTTACTTTAATAAAGAAGGTGAAGTAGTTTTTGTATCTAATTCTATAGGTATAAATTACGATGTTGCCAAAAAGATAAAAACTCATATTTCAGTAGCTGGTGGAAATAATAAAGTTGAAGCAATACTTGCTACAGAGAATTGTAATGAATATGGGGTATTAGTAACAGATGAAGGTGCAGCGTTAGGACTGCTTGAATATTTTAGAGCTAATGAATAATACTCACTTAGCTTAAGCAAACTTAAATGGTATAAAATATTTTTTATAAATATTTTAAATAAATCTATATCTTTTAGGAGGAAATTTCAATGGCAAATGTTAAAGTAGCAATTAATGGATTTGGTCGTATTGGACGTCTTGCGTTCAGACAAATGTTCGGAGCAGAGGGATATGATGTTGTTGCAATCAATGACTTAACTGATCCTAAAATGTTAGCACACTTATTAAAATATGACTCATCTCAAGGTAGATACGAAGGAACAGTAGAAGTTAAAGAATCTTCTATCGTTGTAAATGGAAAAGAAATCGAAATATATGCAAAAGCTGATGCTTCTACACTTCCATGGGGAGAATTAGGAGTAGACGTAGTTCTTGAATGTACTGGATTCTATGTATCTAAAGCAAAATCTCAAGCACACTTAACTGCAGGTGCTAAGAAAGTTGTTATTTCAGCTCCAGCTGGTAATGACCTTCCAACAGTTGTATACAATGTAAACCATGATATATTAACTGCAGAAGATAACATAATTTCTGCTGCTTCATGTACAACTAACTGCTTAGCTCCAATGGCTAAAGCACTTAACGATTATGCTGAAATTCAAAGTGGTATAATGTCTACAATCCACGCTTATACTGGAGACCAAATGTTATTAGATGGTCCACACAGAGGTGGAGATTTCAGACGTGCTAGAGCTGGAGCTGTAAACATAGTTCCTAACTCAACTGGTGCTGCAAAAGCAATCGGATTAGTTATTCCAGAATTAAACGGAAAATTAATCGGTTCAGCACAAAGAGTTCCAGTTCCAACTGGTTCTACAACAATCTTAATATCAGTTGTTAAAGGAAAAGATGTTACAGTTGAAGGAATTAATGCTGCTATGAAAGCTGCTTCAAATGAATCTTTTGGATATACTGAAGAACAATTAGTATCTTCTGATATAGTTGGAATCAAATTTGGATCATTATTCGATGCAACTCAAACAATGGTTTCAAAAATAGGAGAAGATTTATATCAAGTTCAAACAGTTTCTTGGTATGACAACGAAAATTCATACACTAGCCAAATGGTTAGAACTATAAAGCATTTCGCTAACTTCTTAAAATAATTTAAATATTTAGTTATTAGTATTTAAAATTAAAAATAAGTCTGGTTTTGTAGTATAACTCTATAAGGCCAGACTGTTTTAAAATAAAGAAATATTATGAGGTGAAAAGAATGAGTTTTAATAAGAAAACTATTGAAGATATCCAAGTTAAAGGTAAAAGAGTATTAGTAAGATGCGATTTTAACGTTCCACTAAAAGATGGCGTTATAACTGATGAAAATAGATTAGTTGGAGCACTACCAACAATAAAATATTTAATAGAAAATGGTGCAAAAGTTATTCTTTGCTCACATTTAGGAAAAGACGCTTCTAAATCATTAGCACCAGTTGCTGTAAGATTAAGCGAAATGTTAGGTAAAGAAGTAGTATTTGCAAGAGATGAAGAAGTAGTAGGAGTAAACGCTAAAGCTGCTGTTGCAAAAATGAATGAAGGAGATGTTGTTCTTCTTGAAAACACAAGATGTAGAAAAGAAGAAACTAAAAACGTTGAAACTTTCTCAAAAGAATTAGCTTCATTAGCTGACGTATTTGTAAATGATGCGTTCGGAACTGCACATAGAGCTCACTGTTCAACTGTTGGAGTTACTGAATTTGTACCAGTTTCAGCTTGTGGATACTTAATTCAAAAAGAATTAAAATTCTTAGGAGAAACTGTAAACGCTCCAGTTAGACCTTTTGTTGCTATATTAGGTGGAGCTAAGGTTTCAGATAAAATAGCTGTTATTAACAATCTTTTAGATAAAGTTAATACACTAATAATCGGTGGAGGAATGGCATATACATTCTTAAAAGCTCAAGGATATGAAATAGGAACATCTTTAGTAGAAGTTGATAGAGTTGAATATGCTAAAGAAATGATAGATAAAGCTGCTGCTAAGGGCGTTAATCTATTATTACCAGTAGATAACATAGTTGCAGATAAATTCTCAGCTGATGCTACACCAGTAGTAACTGAAGATCAAAATATTCCAGAAGGACATATGGGATTAGATATCGGACCTAAGACTGCAGCAATATATGCTGATGCTGTTAGAGAAGCTAAAACAGTTATCTGGAATGGACCAATGGGAGTTTTTGAATTTGAAAACTTTGCAAAAGGTACAGTTGAAGTAGCTAAAGCTATGGCTCAATCAGATGCTACAACAGTTATAGGTGGAGGAGACTCAGCTGCTGCTGTAAATATATTAGGATTCGGAGATAAGATGACTCACATATCTACAGGTGGTGGAGCTTCTTTAGAATTCTTAGAAGGTAAAGAATTACCAGGAATAGTTGCTTTAAACGATAAATAATTAAATATTTAGAGGTGAATAGAATGAGAAAAGCTATAATAGCAGGAAACTGGAAAATGCACTACACTCCAGCTGAGGCTGTAAAAGTTGTAGAAGAATTAAAACCATTAGTAAAGGATGCTACTTGTGATGTAGTAATCTGCCCTACTTTTGTTTGCTTAGATGCTGTATTAAAAGCAGTAGAAGGTTCAAACATCAAAGTTGCTGCACAAAACATGCACTTTGAAGAAAAAGGAGCATTCACAGGAGAAATAGCTCCAGGAATGTTAGAAGCTATGGGAGTTAGCTATGTTGTTTTAGGACACAGCGAAAGAAGAGAATACTTCAATGAAACTGATGAAGCTTTAAACAAAAAAGTTAAAGCTGCATTTGCTCACAACTTAACTCCAATTCTTTGTTGTGGAGAAACTTTAGAACAAAGAGAAAATGGAACAACTAATGCAGTAGTTGGAGCTCAAATAAAAGCTGACTTAGAAGGGTTATCAGCTGATTTAGCAGAAAAAGTTGTTATAGCTTACGAGCCAATCTGGGCTATAGGAACTGGTAAAACTGCTACAGATGAACAAGCAAACGAAACAATAAGTGCTGTAAGAGGCGTTGTTTTAGAAATGTTTGGAAAAGAAATTGCTGATAAAGTTAGAATACAATACGGTGGATCCGTTAAACCAAATACAATAAAAGCGCAAATGGCTCAATCAGATATAGATGGTGCTTTAGTAGGTGGAGCTAGTTTAGTAGCTACAGATTTTGCAGCAATAGTAAACTACTAATCTGCAAATGAAAATAACAATGGCGACAATCAATCTTATAAGAGTGGTTGTTGCTATTGTTTTTTTAATATCAGTAGAATATAATTAATTTAGAAAAAATAAAGAGAATATTTTGTTTCTTTTTATAATAATAAGTACTATTTTGGAGGTAGTTATGGCAAAGAAACCTGTTTTATTAATGATATTAGATGGTTTTGGAATCGCACCAAAGTCAGATGGAAATGCTGTTGAGATTGCTAATAAACCAAATTATGATAGATTGTTTAGCAAATATCCACATACTACTATACAAGCATCAGGATTAGATGTTGGTCTTCCTAGTGGACAAATGGGAAACTCAGAAGTTGGACATTTAAATATTGGTGCAGGAAGAATAATTTATCAAGAATTAACAAGAATAACAAAAGAAATAGAAGAAGGTAACTTATTCAAAAATGAAGCTTTATTAAAAGCAGTAGAAAATGCTAAGAAAAATGATTCTGCATTACATCTTTTAGGATTATTATCTGATGGTGGAGTTCATTCACATATAGATCATTTAAAAGGTCTTTTAAAATTAGCTAAAGATAATGGATTAACAAAAGTTTACCTACATGGATTTATGGATGGTAGAGATGTACCTCCATCATCAGGAAAAGGCTTTGTTGAAGAAATAGAAAGCTACATGAAAGAAAACTCTATTGGTAAAATAGCTACAATAAGCGGTAGATATTATGCTATGGATAGAGATAACAGATGGGAAAGAGTTCAATTAGCTTATGATGCTATGGTTAACGGTAAAGGTGAAACTGCAAAATCAGCAGTAGAAGCTATGGAAAACTCATATCATGATAACAAAACTGATGAATTTGTTTTACCAACTGTTGTATTAGAAGATGGACACCCAACAGCTAGCATAAAAAATGGAGACTCAGTTATATTCTTTAACTTTAGACCAGATAGAGCTAGAGAAATAACTAGAGCTATAAATGATAAACAGTTTGATGGATTCCAAAGAGAAACATTAGACCTTACATTTGTAACTATGACTCAATATGATAAAACTCTTGAAGGGGTAGAAGTTGCATATAGAGCTGATGGAATTAATAATACATTAGGTGAATATGTAAGCAATAAAGGATTAAATCAATTAAGAATTGCAGAAACTGAAAAGTATGCACACGTAACATTCTTCTTTAATGGTGGAGTAGAAAAGCCATATGAAGGTGAAGACAGAGCACTTATTGCATCACCTAAGGTTGCAACTTATGATTTAAAACCAGAAATGAGTGCTTATGAAGTAACAGATGAATTACTTAACAGATTAGATACTGATAAATATGATATGGTAATTCTAAACTTTGCAAATCCAGATATGGTAGGTCATACAGGGGTAATAGCAGCTGCTGAAAAAGCTGTTGAAACTGTAGATACATGCCTAGGTAAAATTGTTGATAAAGTTTTATCTAAAGATGGAACTGTATTTATAACTGCTGACCATGGAAACTCAGAAAAGATGATAGACTTTTCAACAGGAACACCATATACAGCACATACAACAAATCCAGTACCATACCTTTGGGTAAGTAATGAGTCAGAAGGAAAAGAGCTTAGAGAAGGCGGAAGACTTTCAGATATAGCTCCAACTATCCTTCAAGCAATGGGCTTAGAAAAACCTTCAGAAATGACTGGAACAAGTTTAATAAAATAATATACAAAAAAGCCATTACGATTTAAAGTGATGGCTTTTTTTATTCTTAAGCTCCCATCTAATCTATCTAACCTAATTTAATAAAAGCGGCACCCTATATAATATTTAAATAGAGAGAGTATTGCTACTATATAGATGAAAAAAATAAAAATTTAAGCTGAAAATGAATAAAGAGTAGGCAGAAAAAGTAGACTACCTATTGAATGTCTGCACTCCTATTCGGTAGAAGCGTTCCTCAGCTTCAATCTAATCCTTTGACTAAATAAAAATGAATCTAATGGGGTTTGAGAAGAAACTCCTACAGGGCAGAAGTGCACCTATGCTCGGTAGGCGTGCCTTTCAGCGCCAGTCTAATCCATTTAAAATTTAACAATATTTTTTA
>NZ_DCLI01000051.1:0-37401 GCF_002320975.1 Clostridium sp. UBA1652 | reverse complement strand
AAACTCCTACAGGGCAGAAGTGCACTCCTATTCGGTAGGCGTGATCCTCAGCGCCAGTCTAATCCTTTAGTTTAGTAAAAGGAATCTAATGGAGCTTGAGAAGAAACTCCTACAGGGCAGAAGTACACTCCTATTCGGTAGGCGTGTTTTTCAGCGCCAGTCTAATCTTTATGTTAGTAAAAGGAATCTAATGAGACTTGAGAAGAAGTCTCTACAGAATAGATGTGTGTAAATGTATACTTATATAAAAGTAGGGTACTAGCTTAAAAAATGTTAAAAAATATACTAAAAGATATTGAAAATTATTATCTATAGGTGTATTATTTAACTATTGAAAAGAATTTTCATTTGCATATAAATAAAAGGCTATGAATATTTATTTTAAAATGAAAAGGGAGTGAACGGTATGCCGATAACAATGATAAAAGTAGGCGAAACAAATGTTATAAAGAGAATCACAGGTAATGATGAGACTAGACGTCATCTAGAACATCTTGGTTTTGTTATAGGGGGAAATGTAACAGTGGTTAACGAAATGGCTGGAGATTTAATTGTTAATGTAAAAGATGCTCGTATAGCATTAAGTAAGTCTATGGCAAACAGAATAATGGTGTAATAAGTAGGATGTTCATATAGAAAGGGGATTTATAATATGAAAACATTAAAGGATGTTAAGACAGGTGAAACTGTTAAGGTTATTAAATTACATGGACAAGGTGCTATTAAGAGAAGATTTATGGACATGGGTATAACTAAAGGAACTGAGGTTTATATAAGAAAAGTAGCTCCTCTTGGTGATCCTGTAGAAGTTAATGTAAGAGGATATGAACTTAGTTTAAGAAAAGATGATGCATTAATGATTGAAGTAGATTAAGGACGCTAATTTTTAGTAATATATAAACTTTAAAGAACATACCAATAGGAGGGATATAAATGTCAATTAAAATTGCACTTGCCGGAAATCCTAACAGTGGTAAAACCACGATGTTTAATAGTTTAACCGGTAGCTCACAACACGTAGGTAATTGGCCTGGGGTAACTGTAGAAAAGAAAGAAGGTAAACTTAAAGGGCATAAAGATATAATTATACAAGATTTACCTGGAATATATTCACTTTCACCTTATACTTTAGAGGAAGTTGTTTCAAGAGAATATTTAGTTAATGAAAAACCAGACGCTATTATAAATATTATTGATGGTACTAATATAGAAAGAAATTTATACTTAACTACACAACTTAAAGAAATAGGTTTACCTATGGTTGTGGCAGTAAATATGATTGATGTCGTTAGAAAAAATGGCGACACTATAGACATAAAAAAATTAAGCCAAGCTCTTGGCTGTGAAGTTATTGAAGCATCAGCTTTAAAAGGTATAGGCTCAAAAGAAGTAGCTGAGAAGGCTATAGAACTTGCTAAAGCTAAAAAAACTACTCAAGTAGTTCATAAATTCTCAAAAGATGTTGAAAAGTCAATAGAACAAATAGCTGAAATTATAAAAGCACCATTAAATAATGAAAATGTTCATTGGACTGCTATAAAATTATTTGAGAGAGATGAAAAAGTTAAAGAAAAAGTAGTACTTTCAAGGGAAGTTAAAAATAAAATCGAAGAGATTATAACAGCTTGTGAAGCTAAACTTGATGATGATAGTGAGAGTATTATAACTAGTGAAAGATATGATTATATAACTGAAGTTATAAAACAATCAGTTAATAAGAAAAATAAAACTAATCAAACAACTTCGGATAAGATTGATAAAATTGTAACAAATAGATGGCTTGCTTTACCTATATTTGCACTAGTAATGTTTGGAGTTTATTACGTATCTATATCTACGGTAGGTGGAATAGCTACTGACTGGGTTAATGATGAATTATTTACAAATATTATACCACCAGCTGTAGAAGGCTTTCTAACATCAATTGGAACAGCAGACTGGCTTAATTCATTAATATTAGACGGTATAATAGCTGGAGTTGGAGCAGTATTAGGTTTCGTACCTCAAATGATGGTACTATTTTTATGCCTAGCTATAGTTGAAGATTGTGGATATATGGCTCGTATAGCCTTTATAATGGATCGTATATTTAAAAAGTTTGGACTATCTGGTAAATCATTTATTCCAATACTTATTGGAACAGGTTGTGGTGTTCCAGGGATTATGGCATCACGTACAATTGAAAATGAAAAAGATAGAAGAATGACAATAATGACAACTACATTTATTCCATGTAGTGCTAAGTTACCTATAATAGCTCTTATAGCAGGTGCATTATTCCCAGAATCAGCTTGGGTTGGACCGTCTGCTTATTTCTTAGGAATAGGAGCAATAATCACATCAGGTATTATGCTTAAGAAAACAAAACTTTTTGTTGGAGATCCAGCACCCTTTGTAATGGAACTTCCTTCTTACCATGTACCAGGAATTAAAAATATTCTTCTTCATACATGGGACAGATCAAAAGCATTTGTTAAGAAAGCAACAACTGTAATACTTCTTGCTACTGTTGGAGTATGGTTCTTAAGCTCATTTAGCTGGAGTCTGGAAATGGTAGATACTACTGACTCTATACTTGCTAGTATAGGACGTGTTATAGCACCTGTATTTGCACCACTTGGATGGGGTGAATGGCAAGCAGCTGTAGCAACATTTACTGGATTAATAGCAAAAGAAAATGTAGTAGGAACATTTGGTATTCTTTATGGATTTGCTGAAGTTGCTGAAGATGGTGCAGAGGTTTGGGGAAATCTTCAAGCTGCATTTACACCACTTGCTGCATACTCATTCCTTGTATTTAACTTAATTTGTGCTCCATGTTTTGCAGCTATAGGTGCATTACGTGGTGAAATGAAATCCGGAAAGTGGACAGCTTTTGCTCTTAGCTATCAAACAATATTTGCATATGTACTTGCATTAATTGTATTCCAAGTAGGATCATTTATTTCAGGCGGAAGCTTTGGAGTAGGAACTGCTGTAGGGTTTGCATTAATTGCAGGAATAATATATTTATTATTTAGAAAACCAAGTAAAGTTTCTTCAAAAATTATTGAAGGATCAATAGAAAAAAAGGCGGCGATGTAATATGGCTACATTTATAGTTGGAGCTGTTGTATTTGGCATCATAGGTTTTGCAGGATATAGAACTTACAAATCCTCTAAAAGTGGAGGAAGTTGTAGTGGATGCTCTGGTTGTAGTAAAGCATCTAGTTGTAAACACTAAAATATATTGTTTTAAAAGGTACAGGCTATATAAAAATAGTCTGTACCTTTTATTATTTAAACACTATAATTAGAATATTAAAAATTGTAGGAGAAGATATGGGAGAATTTATTAAACCACAAGAAAAATATTTTGAAAGCTTTATAAGTGCAATTAATGATAGCAAAAATAATAAAGAAGATAATGAACTAAATTATAGCGTTAGTAACTTTGAAACATTTATGGAAGAAGTTTTAAAGGTTTGGGAAAGTGAAGAATACTATTGGCTAGTAGATGGCGAAAGATTTTTAGGTGATGTGGTTTTAAGAAAAAAACCATCAGTAGAGCAGTTAGTAATTGGAGGGAATGTAAGTTATTTTGTTTCTATATCTGAAAGAAACAAAGGGTATGGGAAGATGTTATTAGAATATGGAATAAAAAGAGCTAAAGAATTAGAGTTAGATAAAATAATAATAACTTGCTATGAAGATAATAAAAACTCAAAGAGGCTTATAGAAGGGGCTGGAGGAGTTTTAGTAAATAGCTTTTTCTTAAAAAGTACAGATAAATCCCTTTTAAGATATTTATTGCAATTATCAAAATAAGGGAGTGTTGCATAGTATAAATATAAAGCAATGTATTTGGGTATAAGTATGGATAAAAAATATGATGTCAGCTTAGATTTTGATGAAGAAGTTGAAAAGCTCTTTAGACAAGGCGAGTATTTGGACAGAGGACATAATGGAGTTGTGTATCTACTGCCTGGTAAAAAAATCATAAAGATATTTTATGATAAAAAAATCTGTTTAAAAGAAGCCTATACCTTAAAAAAGGCTAAAGGATCTAAATATTTTCCTAAAATGACGAAGTACGGAGATTACTATATAATAAGAGAAATGGTAGATGGAATCAGATTAGATAAATACATCAAAAAGGTAGGCTTAACTAAAGATATATCTAGGCAGTTATATGATTTGATTAAGGAGTTTAAAAGGCTAAAATTCACCAAACTGGACATAAGATGTAGAGATATATACGTTGATGATAAAGGGAACATAAGAGTAATTGATCCAAAAGATAATTACGTAAGAAGAAGAGAATATCCTAGACATTTAATGAAGGGGTTAGAAGGAGTAGATGCATTAGAAAGCTTTCTTGAAAATATAAAAGAGTTTGATAGAAATGTGGCCAAAATGTGGAAGAGTAAAATTGATAAATACTTTAAACTTAATATTAAATGATTAGGTAAAAAAGAAGCTGTTAAAAATCTGAGATAGCTTCTTTTTTATTTTTTTGTACTAATATAAAAAGTAGATAATATAATTTTTAGAAAGGATTAATAGAAAATTAAATGATAATTGATTTCAATTGGTTGAATTTATGTAAAATAAAAGGTATAATATAACTGTAAAGAGGAAAAATACTATTATTATAGTAATAATTAGTACTAAAAATGTTTTAAAATTAACATAGCTGTATTATTATTATTACAAAATGAAATAATAAAATGAGTATTTAAATTTAAGGAGGTAATTTCTTATGAAACAATACGTTGAGATTGTAGACGTAGTAGCTAGACAAATATTAGATTCAAGATGTTTTCCAACTGTAGAGGTTGAGGTAGTACTAGAAGATGGAACAGTAGGTAGAGCAGCAGTTCCTTCAGGAGCTTCAACTGGTATATATGAAGCAGTTGAGTTAAGAGATGGAGATAACAGCCAATACTTAGGTAAAGGTGTTTTAAAAGCCGTAGAAAATGTTAATGAAGAAATCGCTACAGAATTAATAGGAATGAATGTTTTTGATCAGCCTTTAATAGATAAGGTATTAATAGATTTAGATGGTACAGACAATAAAGGTAAATTAGGAGCAAACGCTATATTAGGTGTTTCTTTAGCTGTAGCTAAAGCTGCTGCTAACTATCTTGGATTACCTTTATATCAATATATAGGTGGAGTAAATGCAAAAGTTCTTCCAGTTCCTATGATGAACATTATAAACGGTGGTAAACATGCTGATAACTCAGTTGATTTACAAGAATTTATGATAATGCCAGTTGGAGCTGCAAGCTTTAGCGACGCATTAAGAATATCTGCTGAAGTATATCATGCATTAAAGAAAATCTTAAATGATAAATCTTATGCTACTGGTGTGGGCGATGAAGGTGGATTTGCACCTAACCTAAAGAGCAACGAAGAAGCTTTAGAAGTTATTATAGAAGCTATACAAAAAGCTGGTTATGAACCAGGAAAAGATGTATTTATAGCTATAGATGCTGCATCTTCAGAATTCTATAAAGATGGTATGTATGTATTAGAAAATGAAGGAAAAACTTTAACAGCAGCTGAAATGGTTGATTTCTATGCTAAATGGGTAGAAAAATATCCAATAATATCTTTAGAAGATGGAATGGCAGAAGAAGATTGGGAAGGTTGGAAGTTACTAACTGATAGATTAGGAAGCAAGATACAATTAGTTGGGGACGATTTATTTGTAACTAACACTAAGAGATTAGAAGATGGTATAAATAAAGGAGTTGCAAACTCAATCTTAATTAAACTTAACCAAATAGGAACTTTAACTGAAACATTAAACTCAATAGAAATGGCTAACAGAGCTGGCTACACAGCAGTGGTATCACACAGAAGTGGTGAAACAGAAGATGTTACAATAGCTGATTTAGTTGTTGCTGTTAATGCAGGACAAATAAAAACAGGAGCTCCAGCAAGATCTGAAAGAGTTGCTAAATACAATCAATTATTAAGAATTGAAGAAGAATTAGGAGAAGTTGCAGAATACAGAGGTAGAAAAGCATTCTTCAACGTAAAATAGTTTTTCTTAAAGGTAATGGGGTTAATCTCATTACCTTTTTTAAAGTCTAGGATTAACATTAATAATTATTGTAATAATGAAAGCATTATGTTATTATATACTAAGGTATTTTAAACGGAAAGTAGGAGGTGCCCAATGGAGACACTATTGATAGTAATAGAATCGCTATTAGGATTGGCAATAATTATAACCATATTACTTCAACCTAGTAAATCAGATGGACTAAGTGGATTGATTCAAGGTAGAAGCGAAACATTTTTTTCAAAGAATAAAGGTAGAACAAGAGAGGCAATGTTAGCCAGAATAACGATGATTTCAATGGTATTATTTGCAGTTAATACTATACTATTAAACTTAATAAAGTAATTAACTCAGCCATATTGGCTGAGTTTTGTTCTAAGTATACATAAAATATAACAAAAGATTACAAGAAAGGTGGGGTAATGTGGATAATCTAAAAATTAGTAAAAAGATAAGAATAATTTCCATTGGTTCAATTATAATAACGCTTCTATTTGGTGGAATATCTACTGTTTTTTTGAAAGTTGCAGATAATAAAATAGATGACCTTTATAATAATAATGTAGTATTCTTACAAAAGTTAGTACAAATAAACAATAGTTCTAGAGACTTAAGAGTAGCACTTTCATCAGCAGGACAAAACTATAAAGATAAAAATGTTTTAACATCCTTGCAAGAAGACTATAAGAGAAAACTTAAACAACTAAATGATGAGATTAAAGATGTTACGGATAATAATTATGGCATAAAGGAAAGTTACATAGGATTATTGCAAACACGTTCACAAACGTTAAATAATATAAATATTGATTTAAAAGATTATGTTACAAATGAGGACAAGGTTAAAAAAGATATAATAACTGCTACTGAATCCTTAAGTGCTATAGATGGTACTTTAGATATAATATCCAAAAGTAAAACTGAAGAAGTAGCAACTCTTAAAGATAATAATAAAAAAGAAATGGGATTAATAATAAAAGTAATAATAGGATTAGTTTTATTATTTGCAGCTTTAAATGTAGCAATTACGAGAGCGGTTACTCAAGGGATAGTTAAATCAATAAAAGAATTTGTAGAGTACATAAAAACTATATCCTCAGGAGATTATAGAAAAGAAATTCCAGAAAAATTAAAAACTAGAAAAGATGAAATTGGTACTATGTATTTAGCACTAGACGATATGCAGAAAAATACTAAAGTAGTTCTTTCTAAGGTTAAAGAAAGTTCAGATGTAACAGTGGAAACATCTAGTTCAGTAAATAATCTAGTAAATAACCTTCATAATAAAGTTAAGGATATGAGTGAAACTACAGAGCACATAGCAGCAGGTATGGAAGAAACAGGTGCATCTACGGAAGAAATGAGTGCATCATCTCAGGAACTTGAAAAGGCCCTTGAAGGTATATCTGATAAAGCTAACCATTCACTTAACATAGTTCATGATATAACAAAGAGAGCAAATTCATTAAAAGAAAAATCATTGCTTTCAAAGGAAACAGCATCAGAGATAGGTAGAAAACATCAAAATGACTTAGCTTCTGCTATAGAGGATGCTAAATCAGTTGAGAAAGTTAAGATACTAACAGAGTCTATATTAGAAATAACATCACAAACTAATCTTTTAGCCTTAAATGCAGCTATAGAAGCAGCTAGAGTAGGGGAAGCAGGAAAAGGATTTGCAGTAGTTGCAGATGAAATAAGAAAACTTGCGGAAGATTCTCAAGAAGCTGTAGGAAAGATACAAAGTGTTACATCTGGAGTAACTGGTACAGTTAATAGATTAGTTGAAAGTTCAAAGGCTCTAATAGATTTCATAAACAACATAGTTATAAAAGATTATGAAACTTCTGTTGTAACTGGTGAAGATTATGCTAAAGATGCTGATTTCATGCAAGAGATAATAACAGATTTCTCTAGCACATCAGAAGAAATATTAGCTTCTATTAGAAACTTAAATGAAGTTATCACAAATATAGCTGAAGCTTCAAATCAAGGAACTATAGGAATAACTAATATTACAGAAACAACATCTTATTTACTACAAGATGCTAATGAAATATTAGAGATGGATGAAAAATCACAAAGTGCTAACGATAATTTAGTAAAAGAATTAGAAATGTTTAAGATATAAATAAAAACCATTATAGCTACAGGTTGTACAAGCTATAATGGTTTTTCTCTATTTTAAATCTTCTAAATTAAACGGAGTCTTTTGATATACACAATAATTCAGCCAGTTAGAAAAAATTATATTAGCTGATGCTCTCCAAGTAACGTAAGGAAGTTTTGAAGGATCATTATTAGGAAAATAATTATCAGGAATATCTATATCTAAACCTTTGTTTACGTCACGTAAATATTCATCTCTTAGAGTAGATCTTTCATATTCTAGGTGACCAGTTATAAATATCTTTCGCCCAGACTTTTCAGAAACTATAAATACACCAGATTCTTCAGATTCAGAAAGAATTTCTAACTCAGGAATTTTTGCTATATCTTCTCTTAATACTTCTGTATGCCTTGAATGTGGAGCATAGAAAATATCATCTAATCCTCTTAAAAGTTCATGATTATTTTTATATACTACATGAGGGTAAACCCCAAATACTTTATTACTTAGTTTATATTTTGGAACTCCATAGTGATAATATAATCCAGCTTGCGCTCCCCAACAAATATGCAGAGTTGAAAATACATTATGACTGCTCCAGTCTAAAATTTCTTCAAGCTCATTCCAATAGTTTACTTCTTCAAATACCAAATGTTCAACTGGAGCTCCAGTTATAATTAATCCATCAAATTTTTGATCTTTTACATCTTCAAAATAATTATAGAATTTATCTAAATGTTGAGAAGCCGTATGTGAAGAAGTATGAGTACGAGTTTGAAGTAATGTTATATCTACTTGTAATGGTGAATTAGCTAAATGCCTAAGCAGTTGAGTTTCTGTTGAAATTTTTGTAGGCATTAGATTTAAAATAGCTATTTTAAGAGGTCTTATATCTTGAGACTCAGCTCTTGAATCACTCATTACAAATATATTTTCCTCTTTCAATATGTTAAAAGCAGGTAAATCGCTAGGAATTTTTAAAGGCATTTTTTTGCACCCCCATTTTATTATTAAGCTGAGGACTCAAGTACTCAGGTAGTCATGTACTTAAGTGCTCAAGTAGTCAGGTTTTAATTTTTATTAGTTTTTAAATGAATGTATAGGAGCTGGTATTCTTCCACCCCTTTGAATGAAATCAAAAGAAGAGAATTTATTTGTAGGCATTACAGGAGCGTAACCAAGTAATCCACCAAAATGAACTATATCTCCAACTTTAGTACCAGGAGCAGGGATGAGTCTAACGGCAGTTGTTTTATTATTTATAACACCTATTGCAGATTCATCAGCAATCATTGCAGCTATAGTTGAAGCAGAAGTATCGCCAGGGATTGCTATCATATCTAATCCAACTGAACAAATAGCAGTCATAGCTTCAAGTTTTTCAAGATTTAAAGAGCCCTTCATAACTGCATCAATCATTCCAGCATCTTCAGAAACAGGAATAAATGCGCCGCTTAATCCACCAACGTGGCCACAAGCCATAACTCCACCTTTTTTTACTGCATCATTTAGAAGTGCAAGAGCAGCTGTAGTTCCATGAGTTCCAACAACTTCTAACCCCATCTCTTCTAATATGTGAGCAACAGAATCTCCTATAGCAGGTGTTGGAGCTAAAGATAAATCTACTATTCCAAATGGAACACCTAATCTACTTGAAGCTTCAAGAGCAACTAACTGACCCATTCTTGTTATTTTAAAGGCTGTCTTTTTGATTGTTTCAGCAACCACATCAAATGATTCACCTTTTACTTTTTCTAAAGCGATTTTAACAACTCCAGGACCACTTACACCTACATTAATTACTTTATCAGCTTCCCCAACTCCGTGGAAAGCTCCAGCCATAAATGGATTATCCTCTACAGCATTAGCAAATACAACAAGCTTAGCACATCCTAAACCTTGAGTATCTTTAGTAAGTTCAGCAGTTTGCTTAATTATTTCTCCCATTTGTTTAACAGCATCCATGTTAATTCCACATTTGCTTGAACCAACATTTACAGAGGAGCACACTTTTTTAGTTTTTGCTAAAGCTTCAGGTATTGATTTGATAAGTATTTCGTCTCCTTTGGTGTAGCCTTTATGTACAAGAGCAGAGAAGCCACCTATAAAATCTACGCCTAAAGTTTCAGCAGCTCTATCTAAAGTTTCAGCAAACTTAAGATAGTTATCTGCATCAGTTGCGCCACCTATTATTGAAATAGGAGTAACGGATACTCTTTTATTTACTATAGGAATACCAAACTCTGTTTCGATTTCATTACCAACTTTAACTAAATCTTTGGCAGAGTTAGTTATTTTATCATATATTTTAGAGCATGCTTTATCTATATCTGGATCTATGCAATCAAGTAAAGATATACCCATAGTTATGGTTCTTATATCTAACTTTTCTTCTTCAATCATTTTTATGGTTTCTAAAATATTATTAACGTTCATTAGTTACCCCCCAATTATAGTGTGTGCATGGAATTAAAAATTTCTTCTCTTTGGATTTTTACATTAACTCCAAGAGATTCACCTTTTAAAACTAAAGAATTTTTTATGTCTTCGAAAGATTTTTCGCTTTTTTCTAGGTCTAACATCATTATCATAGTAAAATATCCTTGCATTATTGTTTGGTTAACATCAAGAATATTTATATTTAATTCTTGAAGCTCATGACTTATTCCAGCTATAATTCCTACTTTATCTTGTCCTAGTACTGTTAAAATTGCTTTCATTGCTATCTACTCCTATCTAAAATTTAATAAACAAAAAGGACCTTACCAATAAAGGGACGAAATAATCCGCGGTTCCACCCTTCTTAGCAAATGCCCAACTTAAAAGATAAATACTCCAAAGTTCCCTTCATAATATTAACCTAGTTGTTTCCACCAAACACAACTTCTCTGTAAGGATTATATTATTACTTTTCTTTTTCATCGCATAAATATTTAATTATATTGATTATTTTATATTGTATATGTAAAATTGTCAATTTGTAAAGAAATAAATTAATAATAAATATATTATTTAATAATTCAAAGAAATTTATTAGAAATAGTTAATTGTTATTTTAGGTTATTTCATGAAAAAAATAACCTTTTTTTAAATACTCAACATCGTATTTATTAGTAAGTTTAAATAGATAATCTTTAGCATTAGAAAACTTTTTTTCACTCATCATTTTTGTGAAATGATTTTTTTCTTGAGTTTTTGAGATGTCTTTAAAGTATCCCCATACATGATGTAAAGTATTTATATAGTTTCCTTCATCCAAAGGATTTTTTAAGGTTTCATCTATAAATTTATATAAAGACAATATATCTCCATTATCTTTTATTATTTTCCTACATGTTTTATAAGACTCATAATTATATGCCATAACAACATATTTATATTTAGCCCATTCTTCTGTTATTGTGGATTTAGCATTAATCCCTTTAAGAGAATTTAGGGAATTTATAACCTTTATAGATGATATGTCTTTATCTTTTACCTCAAGCATTATATCTGGATTAAAGTCTTTTGCTTCTTTAAAATATTCTAAAAAGTCCTCAATATTAATTGTTGTAGAGTGAGAACCAATTTTTTTATTTTCGTCTTGCTGAGAATAATGAACTTTCATGTTTCCATCTTCTTCTTTCCAGGTTTTATGTACTAATTCATAAATCTCTTTGACACTTAAGTTATTGCTGCCATAACAAGTATTATGAAGATTATCATATACTACAGGAATATTTATTTTTTCACTTATTTCCAAAACGTCTTCTAAAGAATAATTTTTTTCATCATTTTCTATAATCATTCTTTTTTGTGCAGAAGAGGAGAGTCTTTTGAAATTTTCTATAAAGCGTTTTTTAGCAAGAGGTTTATCACCATAAACTCCACCTATATGTAAAATCAATTTATGAGTATAGTTAAGCTCTAAAGAATCTAAAAAATCTGTGTGATATTCAAAGTCTCGTATAGATTTATTTACTATATCTTCACTTGGAGAATTTATAATGGTATATTGACCAGGATGCATGGATACTCTAAAAGAATTTTCTTTTATGTAATTTCCTATAGAGGTTAGCTCAGATTTAAATATGGATTTCCAAGGTAAATCATTAATTTCATGGCTTCCTAGAGGAATTATATCTGAAGATATTCTAAAAAGGTCAATATCTCTTTTTTTATTATATTCTAGTATTTTATGTAAATCTGAAAGATTATTTTCTATAATTTCTGAAGTTTTTTCATATGTAAAGTCTTTAAGTAATAGTCTTCTATTGGTTCTAAAGGGGATAGTTAAAGGGATACATGCATAGCCTATTTTCATAAAAAGTTTCTCCTTAATTTTATAAAGTAAATTTAGTATATATTTTAAATATAAAAGTATTCCTTATAAATTTTTTTAATAATATAATAATATAATATAACATTTTTTAAAGAGGTGATTTTTATGAAAAAAATAGTTTTAGCTGGAGGATGCTTTTGGGGAGTTGAAGAGTATTTTTCTAGAATTGATGGAGTTAAGGAAACTAAAGTAGGTTATGCTAATGGACATAAAGAAAATCCAACCTATGAGGAGGTATGTACAGGATTAACTGGTCATGCCGAGGCAATATACATAGAGTATGCAAAAGATGAAGTAACTTTAGATAAGATTTTAGAAAAATATTTTGGAATAATAGATCCAACTGTTTTAAATAGACAAGGGCCTGATATAGGTCATCAATATAGGACTGGAATATATTATATTGATAAAGAAGATTTAGCGGTTATAAATAAATATAAAGAAAAAGAACAGTTAAAATATGATAAACCAATAGTTACAGAGATAGAACCATTAAAATGTTTTTATGATGGAGAAGAATATCATCAAAGTTATTTAAAAAAGAATCCAGGTGGATATTGTCATATTAATTTAGACGCTTAAGATATGTAACATATAGCCTTTCTAAATTTTTAAGGCATAACAATTTTTTGCTAGGAGGAAGATATGAAAGGTATTGAATATGTAGAATCGGTATTAGATATAGTTAAAAAAAGAAATCCAGGGGAGATAGAATTTTTTGATGCAGTAAGAGAGGTATTAACTTCTTTAGCACCCGTATTTGATAAAAATCCTAATTTTATTGAAGCTGCTTTATTAGAAAGGATAACTGAACCAGAAAGATTAATATATTTTAGAGTTCCTTGGGTAGATGATACAGGAAAAGTTCATGTAAACAGAGGATACAGAGTTCAGTTTAATTCAGCTATAGGACCTTATAAAGGTGGTATTAGATTTCATCCTACAGTAAATCAAAGTATTATAAAGTTTTTAGGTTTTGAGCAGATTTTTAAAAACTCACTAACTGGGTTAGCTATAGGTGGAGGAAAAGGTGGAGCAGACTTTGATCCTAAGGGGAAATCAGATAATGAAATTATGAGGTTTTGCCAAGCTTTTATGTCAGAATTGTATAAGTATATAGGCTCAGATATGGATATACCAGCAGGAGATATAGGCGTTGGTGCTAGAGAAATAGGGTATATGTATGGATATTATAAAAAAATAAAAAGCATGAGTGATCAAGGTGTATTTACTGGAAAAGGTCTTACCTTTGGAGGAAGTTTAGTTAGAACACAAGCTACAGGATATGGGCTTGTATATTTCACAGAAGAAATGCTAAAGAATAAAGGACTAAGTTTTAAAGGGAAAAAAGTCATTGTTTCAGGATCTGGGAATGTAGCAATTTACGCTATGGAAAAAGCCATAGAACTAGGTGCTAAAATTGTAGCTTGTTCAGATTCTAGTGGATATATATATGATGAAAATGGTATTGATTTAAAGATACTTAAGGACATAAAAGAAATAAAAAGAGCAAGAATTAAGGAATATATAAAAGATAAACCAACAGCTAAGTTTGTAGATAATTATAAGGGGATTTGGAGTAATAAATGTGATATAGCTCTTCCTTGTGCAACTCAAGGTGAGATAGATGAACATGGAGCAAGTGAACTTATAAAAAATGGTGTTATTGCTGTTTCAGAAGGGGCTAATATGCCATCTACACTAGAAGCTATAGATTTATTTTTAGAAAATAATATATTATTTGGTCCATCGAAAGCTGCAAATGCTGGTGGAGTAGCTTGTTCAGCACTAGAGATGTCTCAAAATAGTATTAGATATGCTTGGAGTTTTGAAGAAGTTGATGAAAGATTAAAGGAAATAATGAGTAATATATTTAATAATATAAAAAATACTGCAAAAGAGTATGGTGAAGAAGATAATTTAATTATTGGAGCCAATATAGCAGGCTTTATAAAAGTGGCTAACGCCATGTTAGCACAAGGGGTAGTATAAAATTTTATGCTGTATCTTTAAGTTTAAAGATACAGCATTTTTTATTCGATAAAAAATCTTAAGAAATTTGTAGTGGAATTTAATAAAATTTTAGCCTATCCTTAAGAGAGAAGGAAGAATAAATTATTTCGTTTATAGAGAGGTATTGTTTTGAATAAATATATTTATATATATTTTTTTGTATTAAATTTAATAGGATTACTTATAATGTGGAAAGATAAAAGAGCAGCTATAAAAAAGAATTGGAGAACTAAAGAAAGTACTTTATTTTTAATAGCTATGTTTGGAGGAAGCTTAGGCATAATAGGCGGAATGAACTTCTTTAGACATAAAACTAAACATAAAAAGTTTACATATGGGATTCCCAGCATTCTTATTGTTCAAATACTAATATATATGTATTATATTAATTTTTAACTTATCAAAAATATAGAGCGTATTTTATTATTTTTGATTTAATCTGTATAAATTTTAAAAATATTATCATATTTTAATTAAATTGCAATAGTTTTTTAAGAAAAATATAAGAAAAATAATACATACTTGAGAGTAAGAGAGCACTTGATTTTTTTTATACTATGCAATATATTAGTAGGGGTACATAAATGGAATAGACAATTAAATTTTTAAATGAAAATAAAATTGGATGTACATGAATTTAAATATAATTTTAGGAGTGAGTAGGATGGAATACTACATTTCAGTCATTACTGGCATATTTCAAGTATTGGTATTTTGTATTACTGGATACTATTTGATAATAGCGGTATTTGGTCTTTTTAGAAAAAATAAGGAGAAGGATTATACAGCAAATAAGAAATATGCGTTAATAGTTGCAGCTCACAATGAAGAAGTTGTTATTAGTAATTTGCTGGACAGCATGGGAAAGCTTAATTATCCAAAAGAGCTTTATGATGTATTCGTAATTGCAGATAACTGTACAGATAAAACAGCTGAAATTTCTAGAGCACATGGTGTTAAAGTTTTTGAAAGAAATGACAAAGAAAAAAGAGGTAAAGGTTACGCTCTTGAATGGATGTTTGATAAAATATTCAAAATGAAAGAGAACTATGATGCAGTTGCTATATTTGATGCGGATAACTTAGTTTCAACAGAGTTCTTAAGAGAAATCAATGCTAAGATGAATGAAGGATTTAAAGTTGTCCAAGGCTATCTTGATTCTAAAAATCCAGAAGATTCATGGATTGCAAGCTCTTATTCTATAGCATTTTGGTCACAAAATAGAATGTTCCAATTATCAAGAGAAAACTTAGGTTTATCTAACCAAATTGGTGGAACAGGTTTCGCAATAGACATAAATATCCTTAAGAAGCTTGGATGGGGTGCAACTTGTCTAACAGAGGATTTGGAATTTAGTTGTAAGCTTATTTTAAACAACGAAAGAGTTGGTTGGGCACATGATGCAGTAATATATGATGAAAAACCACTTACTTTAAAACAATCTTGGAGTCAAAGAAAAAGATGGATGCAAGGATTTGCAGACGTTGCAACAAGATTTTTCACAAGGCTTGTTAAAAAAGCTATAAAAGATAAAGACTTTAGAGCTCTTGATTGTGCTTTATATGTTGCACAACCTTTTGTAGTTTTACTTTTAGGAATATCGCTAATACTATCTTTCTTGCAAGCAAATGTGGAAAGTGGATTGAATATATTTGAAATGAAGAGTCTATTTGGTAGTACAATATGGGGAATTTTCTTGATGGTACAATTTTTATTTACTCCATTTGTTTTATTTAAAGACAAAAAGGTTTCAGGGAAATTACTTGCAGTATTTGCAGCATATTCACTTAATGCGTTTATTTTCCCAGTATTGTTAGATGGCGTTAAAAATATGTATATTATTACTGGAGTTCATGCACTATATACAATAGGATTTTTTATTATTTCTTTTGTATTATTAGGTAAAAAGGGTTTCTTAGCTTTCTTTAGATACTTATTGTATGGAATTTACAGCTTGACTTGGATACCTATAACTATTCAAGGTATCTTAAACAAGAACAATAAAGAGTGGAGTCATACAAAACACGTAAGACAGATAGGCATTTATGATGTTTAATTGATTGTTAACCCAATGTAGATCATTGGGTTTTATTTTGCAAATAAATAAAATAACATAATTTTACAGAACATCCGTTTGACAAAGAGGAGAAAATTAGGTATATTTTTTACTATCTAGTGAACATATTATAAATAAACCAATAAAAAATTCGAATATCTTAAAGTGTAGATAATAATTTAAAATATAAATTTATGACTTAATGAGGAAGTACGGAGGGGAAGAATGAGTAAAGAAAGTAGTATGCATAAGTATGATGTGACCTCTTTAACATCTTTAGAGAAATTGGAACCGGTTAGAGTAAGACCAGGAATGTATATAGGTTCTACAGGAAGCAAAGGCTTGCACCATTGTGTATGGGAGATACTAGATAATGCTATTGATGAAATATCAAATGGATATGGTGATAAAGCTACTGTAGTTTTAAATAAAGATAAAAGCGTTACAATAATAGATAATGGGAGAGGTGTTCCTACAGGAATACATCCTATAAAAAAGAAGTCAGGTGTGGAGATGGTGTATACAGAGCTTCACACAGGAGGAAAGTTTGATAATGAAAACTATAAAACATCTGGAGGACTTCATGGAGTTGGTGCAGCTGTAGTAAATGCACTATCAAAATGGCTAGAAGTTGAAGTTAGTCAAAAGGGTAAAAAGTATCTTCAACGATTTGAATACACCTTTGACAAAGAATTAAAAAAGGATATGCCTGGAACTCCAGTTCATCCTTTAAAAGAAGTAGGAAAAAGTAATGTAACTGGCACTAAGGTAACTTTTTTACCAGATACAGAGGTTTTTACATCTACAGATTTTAAATTTGATGTAATAGATGAAAGATTAAAAGAATTAGCCTTCCAAAATAAAGGAATTAGATTAGAGTTTAGAGATGAAAGAAAAGATGAAGCTGTAGTAAAAGAATATTACTCTGAAAGAGGACTATTAGATTTTATAGAATACTTAAATGAGAGTAAAACACCACTTCATCCATTACCAATAATATTCGATGGAGAAAGAAGTGCTCAAAGCATTAATATGTATGGAGAGATATGTATTCAGTTTACAGACTCTACAACAGAATATATAGCTAGCTATGTTAATAATATACCTACAACAGAAGCTGGGACTCATGAGACTGGATTTAAGACAGGAATGACTAGGGCCTTTAAGGAATGGGCTAAAAAACTTAATTTAGTTAAAGAAAAGGATAAGGATTTTGAAGGTGATGACCTAAGAGAAGGTATGACTGCTATTGTAAGAATAAAAATAACAAATCCTATATTCGAAGGACAAACAAAAACTAAGTTAGGTAATAATGAAGCTTATACCATGATGAATGATTTAGCTTATACTAAGCTTTGTGAATGGATAGAGGATAACAAAGAAATAGCAACGTCTATTATTAATAACGCTTTAGATGCGGCAGCTAGAAGAGAGAAAATAAAAAAGATTAATGAAGCTGAAAGAAAGAAAATAGGGAAAGGTACAGCTCCATTAGCAGGAAAAATAGCTGTATGTACAATGAGAGACAAAACTGTTAACGAGTTTATTGTAGTTGAGGGAGATTCAGCTGGTGGCTCTGCTAAGCAAGCAAGAGATAGAAGATTCCAGACTATTATGCCATCTAAAGGTAAAATAATGAATACAGAAAAGCAGAAACTAGAGAATGTTTTAGCTTCAGAAGAGCTTAAAATATTTAATACAGCAATAGGAACAGGAACTTTAGATAATTATAAAGAAGAAGATATGAAGTATGATAAAATCATAATCATGAGCGATGCTGATGTAGATGGATATCATATTAGAACCTTGTGGATGACATACATTTATAGATATATGAGACCACTTATAGCAAACGGGCATTTATATTTAGCACAACCTCCATTATATAAAGTATATAAAAATACTAGAAGTGGAGAAGTTCATAAATATGCCTACTCAGATGAAGAACTAGAAAAAGCAAAAAAAGAAATAGGTAAAGGAGCTCTTATACAAAGATATAAAGGATTGGGTGAGATGAATCCAGAGCAATTATGGCAAACAACCTTAAATCCTGAATCTAGAACCCTTTTACAAGTTACTATAGATGATGCAGCAAAAGCTGAAAAAATGGTTTCATTGCTTATGGGTGATGTAGTTGAACCAAGAAAGAAATATATGTATAAGTACGGAGAGTTTTAAGAAAGGGTGACGGGAATGGCTAAAAAGAAGACAGAAATACCTCAAGATAATAATATAGTTAGAGTACCTTTAGAAGAAGCAATGCCAGATAATTACCTGCCATATGCTATAGAAGTAGCCAAAGACAGAGCTTTACCAGATGTTAGAGATGGTTTAAAGCCTGTACATAGAAGAATATTATATGGAGCATATTTATTAAAAGCATATCCAGATAGACCTTACTACAAATCAGCTAGAATAGTTGGGGATATATTAGGTAAATTCCATCCGCATGGAGATTCGTCTGTATATGATGCAATGGTAATACTTGCTCAGAACTTTACTACTAGAGAGCCATTGATTGATGGACAAGGAAACTGGGGTTCTATAGATGGTGACGGGGCAGCTGCAATGCGTTATACAGAAGCTAGGTTGGCCCCAATTGCTATGGAAATGTTAAGAGACATTGATAAAGATGTTGTGGAAATGGTTCCTAACTATTCAGATAGTGAAATGGAACCAAGGGTATTGCCTGCAAAATATCCAAATCTTTTAGTAAATGGAACATTTGGTATAGCTGTAGGACTTGCAACCAATATACCACCACATAACTTAAAAGAAGTAATTGATGGAACTTTAGCCTATATCGATAATAATGAAATAACAACAAAGGAACTTATGAATTATATAAAGGGACCAGATCTTCCGACTGGAGGAGTTATCATAGGGAGAGAATCTATACAAACTGCCTATGAAACTGGAGAGGGAAAGGTAGTTCTAAGAGCTAAAACTTCTATTGAGAAGCTAGAGAATGGAAGAGTAGGAATTGTAATAACAGAATTCCCATTTAGAAGAAATAAGGCAAAATTACTTCAAACAATATCTGAAATGACCGGTGATAAGAGACATGCTAAAGCCTTAGAGGCTATAACAGATATTAGAGATGAATCAGATAGAACGGGTATTAGAGCTGTTATAGAATTAAGAAAGGCTTCAGATGAAGATGCAGCTGATAAAATATTAAAATATTTATTTAAGAAAACCGATCTTCAATGCAATATAAGCTTTAACATGGTTGCACTAGCAGATGGAAAACCAGAAACACTAGGAGTTAAATCCATAATTACTCATTATGTGAACCATCAAAAAGAAGTAATTACTAGAAGAACTACAAAGGATTTAGAAAATGCTGAAAAGAGATTCCACATAGTTGAAGGGTTTATAAAAGCAATTAATGTTTTAGATGAGGTTATCGCAACCATAAGAGCTTCCAAGTCTAAAAAAGATGCAGGCATAAATCTTATAAATAAATTTGGATTTACAGAACCTCAAGCTGAAGCTATATTGGAATTGATGTTATATAGATTAACAGGGCTAGAAATAAATATATTTGAAAAAGAATATAAAGAGCTTGAAAAAACAATAAAGAAATTAAAAAAGATTCTTGCAGAAGAAAAAGAATTATTGAAAGTAATTAAAGCAGAGCTTTTAGAAGTATCAGAAAAGTTTGCAAATCCAAGAAGAACTCAAATCATCCATGATGAAAATGAAGGTAAAATAGATATAGAAGAGTTAATTGTGGTAGAGGATGTTGTTATAACACTTTCTAAGGATGGATTTATAAAGAGGATACCTTTGAAAACTTATGCTAGAATTAATGCTGATCCAGAGGATATAGAGTATAGGGAAGGTGACTTCTTAGCATATACTTTAAATGGTAATACCAGAGATTCATTAGGGGTATTTACGGACACTGGATATATGTATCAAATAAAAATAAATGCAATTCCAGATATGAAGTGGAAAGATAAAGGCGTTAGAATAGATGAAATCATAAAAACCATAAATTTAGATAAAGAAAACATAGTAGGAGCTTTTTCAATAGATAACTTTACACCTAATAATTTATTTAAGTTCATAACAACTAACGGTGGAATAAAAAAGAGCACTTTAGATAAATTTATAAGTGGATATACAAAACTTCAAGCTCTTAAATTAAAAGATGGAGATAAACTTTTAAATGTAACCCTTATAGAAGAAAATAAACAAGAAGAGTTTTTAAAAATCGAAACCAAAAACGGATTAATTTTCACAGTTGAAGAACCTAAACTTGAAGCAGCTGAGAGAAATATTGTTCCTCAAGCACTGTGTTTACTTCCGGGAAAAGATGAGATAGTTAAAACTGAATATGTAAGTGAATATAATATTTTAGACTTTATTGTTGGAATAGATAAAAAAGGTAATATAAAAATAAATAAAGATGGTAAACTTCCAGCATCACTAATGAAAGCTCGTACTAATACAAATGAGGAGATATTAATTTTCTCAAGCCTTGGTAAAGTCTTTAAACTAAAAGCAGCACAGATTCAAGAGATAAATGAAATACATCTTGATAAATTAGTAGATTCCTTTGACAAAGGGGAGGAAATAATTAATATAGTATCTGTAAGTGAATATTATGAACAAGAATATGTATACTTCTTCTCTAAAAATGGATTAATTAAGAAAACTTCTTTAAAAGAATTTAAAGGAGATTATAATAATGTGCAAGGATACAAATTAAAAACAACTAAAGATAGTATTGTATCTACCTCAATAGATGGGGAAAATCCTAATATACTTATAGTAACGAAAAAAGCTATGGGAATATTGTTTGAAGGTAATACAGTAAATGCTATGGGAAAACTAGCATCAGGAGTTACAGGAATATCCTTAAAAGATGAAGATGAGGTAGTATCAGGAAAATGTTTATCAACCCTAATTGTAAATGGCGAAAAATGTGGGTATAATTATATTAAAAAGCTGATTATTACTTCAAAAAATAAGGAAAAGAAGGAAGTAGCCTTAGAAGAGTTAAAACTTCAAAACAGAGCAGGAAGAGGAAATAGCTTAATGCTCATAGTACTAGAAGATAGCGTAAAAGAGGTTGTTTTCAAATAAGAGGAGGTTTTTATGAAAAAACTTATAATTATGTTAGCTGATGGATTCGAAGAAATAGAGGCATTAACAGTTGTGGATGTTTTAAGAAGAGCAGATTTCGAATGTCATATGGTAGCATTAGGGGAATTAGAAGTTAGAGGATCTCACGACATTGTAGTAAAAGCAGACAAAAGTATAACAGAAGGTAATTTCTTTGATTATGATGGAATTATCTTACCAGGAGGAATGCCTGGTGCTAAAAACTTAAGGGAAGATATTAAAGTTATAGAATTAGTTAAAGAGTTTTATGCCTCTGGTAAACTAGTTGCAGCTATCTGCGCTGCACCAATAGTTTTAGAAAAGGCTGGCATAGTTAGTGGTAGAAGTGTAACTTCATATCCAAGCTTTAAAGACGAATTAGAACATAGCTTATATAAAGAGGACTTAGTTGTTAGAGATGAGAATATTTTAACTAGTAGAGGTCCTGCAACAACATTAGCTTTTGCATATGAGATATTAAATTACTTCGGTGCAGAAGATAAGGCAGAAAACTTAAAAGAAGGCATGGTTTATAACTTGCTTAAAGAAAAAATATAGTCATAAAAGAAACTTTGCTAAAGCAAGGTTTCTTTTATTTAATAACAGGAGATATGTTATGGAAAGATTTAAATTAGATAATGGTGTCAGGGTAATATATAATCAAATACAAGGAGATATGACTTCATTTTGTATAGGCTTTGAAGCTGGTGCAAATAATGAGATTGGTTATAATTATGGTGTAGCTCATGCATTAGAACATATGTTGTTCAAAGGAACTAAAAACAGAACTGAAGCAGAAATAAACATAAGTTTAGATAAGATATTTGCCTTTAATAATGCTATGACGAATTATCCTTACTCAATATATTATGGAAGTTGTTCTTCCTATGATTTTAAAGAAGGATTTAGTATTTTTAGAGATATAATTATTGAGCCAAGCTTTAAAAAGGAAGGCTTCAAGGAAGAAATGGATGTAATACTTCAGGAATGGAAAGAGTGGAAGGAAGATTTCGAGCAATATTGTGAAGATGAACTATTTTATAATTCCTATAATCAAAAAAGAATTAAAGAAATGATTATAGGAAAGAAAGAAGCTATAAAAAATATTACATTACAAGAACTTAAAAACTTTTATGAAGAATATTACGTAGGAGATAATTGTGTAATAACTATAATATCATCACTAGGAATTGATGATATAAAAGCTATACTAAAAAACTTCACTATTAAAAATAGTAAATATAATAAGCCAAAGTTTCCACAAGAAAGTAATAAGTCAGGAACCTATTATAAAGAGGTTCAAGGTTTTAATGGAGCTAAAATACAATATATTTTTAACATAAATGACTTAACTTACAAAGAGTTAGAAGCATTAAGCCTATATTCACTATTTATAGGGGAAGGAATGAGTTCTTTACTTTTTGAAGAAGTTAGAACTAAAAATGGATATGCTTATGATATATCTTCATCTGTTAAAAAAGAAAAAGGGATAGAAGTTTTTTCCATAAATACTTCTACCTCAAAAGAAAATATTCATAAAACCATTTCCTCAATAAATGAGATCTTAAATAAATCTGTTGAAAACTTAGAAAAGCTGTCTCTAAAGGATATTGAGGTTTTGAAAAAAAGATTAATATTAAAAAGAGAGTTTTGGCTAGAGCGTTCAGTTGAATTAGCAAAGTATATAACCACAAATGAGGTTATGTTTAATAACGGAGTAGAAAGTCTAAACTTTAAATATAATCTAGAAAGCATAAATCAGGTAGATATTGTTAGTGTAGTTAAAAAGGTTCTTAATAATCCATCTATTGAGATTTTATACTAAAGGAGAAGAAATGAAAGAAAAATGGATAATGAGAGAGGGAAAAAAGATAAAAGATTCAACTTATAAGGAAATAGGATTAAATCCTATTATGGGGAAGATTTTATCTAATAGAGGTATAACAACCAGTGAAGAGATTGATTTATTTATAAATGGTTCTATAGAAGATTTTCAAGATGGGTTTATGATGAAAGATATGCAACTTGCCATTGATATAATAAAGAAGTATGTTCTTAAAAAGAAACCTATACTGATTTATGGGGATTATGATTGTGATGGAGTAAGTTCCACATATATATTATTAAAAGGACTAAAAGAATGTGGAGCTAAGGTTTCATACCACATACCTCATAGAGAAAATGAAGGTTATGGTATGAATGAAAAACGAATAGGTGAGCTATATAAAGAAGGTTACGAGATAATTTTAACCTGTGATAATGGTATATCAGCTTTTAATGAAGTTGAATATGCAAAAAGTCTTGGAATGAAGGTTGTAGTTACGGATCATCATGATATACCTTTTGTAGAGTTAGAAGATGGAAGAAATGAAGAAAAAATACCTCCAGCAGATGCTATAGTAAATCCTAAGCAAAAGGATTGTTTCTATCCTTTCAAAAGTCTTTGTGGAGCAGGAATTGCATATAAATTTATCTTGTGTTTGTGTAAGGAATTGGGAATAGCTACCTCTATAGTTGAAGATTTAGTTGAAATTGCAGCAATAGCTACAGTTTGTGATGTTGTTGATTTAGTTAATGAAAATAGAATAATAGTAAAAGAAGGTTTAAAAAAATTAAATAACACTAAAAATTTAGGAATTAAATCATTAATTAAAGCAAATAATCTACAGGATAAAATATTAAACGAATATCATCTAGGTTTTGTTATAGGTCCTTGTATAAATGCCACAGGAAGATTAGAAACAGCAGATTTGGCATTGGAATTATTAATGTCAGACAATGAAAAAGCAAGTAATGAATTAGCACACAGATTATTGACTCTTAATAGAGAGAGACAAGAGATGACCAATGTAAGTTTAGAAAAGGTTATAGATATAATAAGAGAAAATGGTTATGAAAAAGATAAGGTGCTTTTTGTATATGAGCCTAGTATACATGAAAGCTTAGCTGGAATTGTAGCTGGAAGAATAAGAGAGCGGTATAATGCTCCAGCTATAGTAATGACTTCAGGAAAAGAGATGCCTAAGGGATCTGGTAGAAGTATTGAAAAATATAATATGCACAAAGAGTTAACTAAGTGTAGCTACCTTATAGAGAAATTTGGTGGACATCCTATGGCAGCAGGATTATCTGTACGAGAAGAAAACCTACCTAAGCTTAGAGAAGCCTTGCTTAATAACTGTGAATTAACTGAAGAGGATATGCTACCAGAAATAAGAATAGATATGCATCTTCCTTTTAGACATTTAAATTATGAACTTATAGAAGAAATTGAAGCTTTAGCTCCTTTTGGAAAGGGAAATCCTAAACCCTTATTTGGAGAAAAAGATGTCTACTTAAAAAGAATCTGGTTTATAGGAAATGAGCGTAATTCAATAAGATTTTCCTTCTCTTTTGACAATACAACTATAAATGGGATAGCCTTTAACATTGGAGATGAATTTAGAAAACTTTTAAATAGACACTTTGGAGAAGTTAAAGCATTAGAAATTGAAACTAGTAGTTATTGCAATATAAAGTGTGCTTTAGTTTATTATCCATCAATTAATGAATATAACGGAAACAAAACAATACAAGCTAAAATTGAATCATTAAGATTTATAAAGTGAAACTTTTCAGGTGGAGTTTTATGCTCCAGCTGAATTTAGTTGAACTAATCCAGGAGCTAGCTATCGGATTAAGTAAAAAATAATTGAGACTTTATGCTAAACATTTGGTATAAAAGTCTCTTTTTATTTAGGTAAGTTTAAAAAATCATAGGAACAGCGCTATTTTGGAGCAGTGAAACAGCAGAATTGAGGAAAAGAGGAGCATCGTTACACAAAAGCATAAAAACACAAAAGCAGTGCAAAAGCGGTGAATAGGAGCATTACAAAAGTGGTGAATAGGAGCAGTGGAACATAGGTAAGATTTTAAATAATAAATAGAAATAAAGGAAGAGGAGCTGTTAAAGCTCCTCTAAAACTAATGTATGGTAGATTTTAAGTGTATAATTATATTAAAAAATTAATATAATTTTATAGCACTTATTATAAGTTTTGTTTAAGGAATTAAGATAATTCTCTTCGAGAATTATTAAAGTCCTTGTTTAAAGAATTAAATAATTTTCTGCGAAAATTACTATAAATTTTGTTCGTACTTTTCTACCATTCTTTTAACCATTTCACCACCAATAGATCCTGCTTCTTTAGAAGTTAAGTCTCCATTGTAGTCTTTTAGTTGAACACCAAGTTCACCTGCTACTTCGTGTTTGAATTTTGATAATCCATTTCTTGCTTCTGGTACTAATTTTTTATATGCCATAATTGACACCTCCTAATAAATTTGATTGTGATTATATGTTGTCCTTATTGGTGAGAATTATATTATAAAAATAAAGGGTAAAGAGGAAAAGCTTTCAAAAACTTGTATTTAATATTGACTTTTTATTAAAAAAAGTTGAAAATTCATAGAGTGAAGTTTAAAAAAGGGGATGATTTATTTGTATAAAATAATAATGACAGGTGGAGGAACTGCAGGTCATGTAACTCCAAATTTAGCGTTAATACCTAAGCTTAAAGAGAAAGGCTTTCAAATAAAATATATAGGAAGTAAAGATGGAATAGAAAAAGAGATAATTACAAAAGAAAATATAGAATATTATTCTATAAGCTCAGGAAAGCTTAGAAGATATTTTGATTTAAAAAATTTCTCTGATCCTTTTAAAGTGGTTAAAGGCTTATTTCAGGCGTTTATAATAATGACAAAAGAAAAACCAGATGTAGTTTTTTCAAAAGGTGGATTTGTTGCTGTACCTGTAGTTATGGCGGCAACCATGAAAGGAATACCAGTAATAGCTCATGAATCTGATATAACTCCTGGTCTTGCAAACAAACTAAGTGCGCCTTTTTGCAATAAGCTTTGTGTAACGTTTCCAGAAAGCATTAAGTATATAAAAAAAGACAAGGGAATATTGACTGGATCTCCTATTAGAGAAGAAATTCTAGAAGGAAACAAAGAAAAAGGTAAAAAAATAGCAGGGTTTACAGATGATAAAGAAATTATATTAATTATGGGTGGAAGTTTAGGTTCTCAAATAATTAATAATGCGGTTAGAGGAAATCTATCAAAACTTCTGAATGAATTTAATATAATTCACATATGTGGCAAGGGAAATATAGATAAATCTCTAGAAAATTATAGAGGATATAGTCAGTTTGAGTATGTTTCTGATGAACTTCCTCATCTTATGAAGGCTTGTGATTATGTTATATCAAGAGCTGGATCAAACTCTATTTTTGAATTTTTAGCTTTAAGAAAACCAATGCTACTAATTCCGCTATCTAAAAAAGCAAGCAGAGGGGATCAAATACTTAATGCAAATTCATTTAAAAAGTCTGGATTCTGTTTAACCTTAGAAGAAGAGGAGTTAAATGAAACAACTCTTATTAACTCAATAAATGATTTAAAAAATAATAAGACTAAGCTAATATCCACTATAAAAAATAGTTCTATGGAAAGTGGAGTTAATAATGTAATTAAGGTCATATTAGGTAGTATTAAAAAATAATATAGTGGTTTATGTAGATAAGAAAGTAGATTTTATTTCCTGGGAAAAGTTTGTGAATTTAGTATAATAGGAATAATTAAAATATTAAGAAAATTAGAATAATCTAGAGATATACAATAAATTTTAGCTATAAAGACAAATTATCGAGCAATATAGAGTATATTGGAGAAATATCCGTAAATATAAGGCTAATACCCAAATACTTTTAATTATGAACTAATTTTTAACTTAACTGATAATATGAAACTTGCAAAATAAATCCTTTGTTATATAATATTTATGTAAGCTTTAAGAAGGCATAAATTAGCAAAATACAATCTTGTTAACATTTTAACAAACCAAGAGGTGATTAAGATGAAAAAAATTAGCATTATTTATTGGAGTAATGGTGGAAATGTTGAGGTTTTAGCTAATGCTATAAAAGAAGGTGCAGAGAAGCTAGGAGCAATAGTAAATATAAAACTAGTTTCAGAAGCTAACATATCAGATGTTATTGAAGCAGATGCAGTAGCTTTAGGAAGTCCTTCTATGGATAGTAATAGAATAGAACAAAAGGAAATGGAACCGTTTGTTAAAGAACTTAAACTAATACCTAATGATAATAAAAAAGTTGCTTTATTTGGATCATATGGTTGGGATGATGGAGAATTCATAAATGAATGGAATTTAAGAATGAAAGATTATGGATTCAATGTTATAGGAACACTAGCTGTAAAAGAATCGCCAGAAGATAGTGAGCTAAAAATTGCAATAGAATTAGGAAAAAAGCTTGCAGAAAACTAGTCTGTTTATATATATTTCAGAATTAATGTGTATTTTGAGGTATATTAAATAAATATCTAAGTTGAATAGAAAGAGGGGTCAACACGATGAGAAAAATGAAAACTATGGATGGTAATGCAGCAGCAGCTCATATAGCTTATGCATTTACCGAAGTTGCAGCGATTTACCCAATAACTCCTTCATCACCTATGGCAGAAAATGTTGATGAGTGGGTTGCCCAAGGAAGAAAGAATCTCTTTGGACAAACAGTTAAAGTTATGGAAATGCAATCAGAAGCAGGAGCTGCTGGAGCAGTTCACGGTTCACTACAAGCTGGTGCATTAACTACTACTTTCACTGCTTCTCAAGGTCTATTATTAATGATTCCTAATATGTATAAAATTGCAGGAGAATTACTTCCAGGAGTACTTCACGTATCAGCTAGAGCATTAGCTACATCAGCTCTTAACATATTTGGTGATCACCAAGACGTTATGGCAGCTAGACAAACTGGTTTTGCTATGCTTGCAGAAGGTTCAGTTCAAGAAGTTATGGATTTAGCAGCTGTTGCCCATTTAACAGCTATTAAAACAAGAGTACCATTCTTAAACTTCTTTGATGGATTCAGAACATCTCATGAAATTCAAAAAATTGAAGTTCTTGAATATGATGAATTATCTAAGTTAGTAGATTGGGAATGTGTAGACAGTTTTAAAAGAAGAGCTTTAAACCCTGATCATCCTGTAACAAGAGGTACAGCTCAAAATGCTGATATCTATTTCCAAGAAAGAGAAGTAGTTAACAACTACTACAACAACTTACCAGATACAGTTGAAAGCTACATGGCTGAAATAACTAAATTAACTGGTAGAGAATATCACTGTTTCGATTACTATGGTGCACCAGATGCTGATAGAGTTATCATAGCTATGGGTTCTGCAACAGATGTATGTGAAGAAACTATAGATTATTTAACAGCAAAAGGAGAAAAAGTTGGTTTAGTTAAAGTAAGACTATTCAGACCTTTCTCAAATGAAAGATTATTAGCTGTTATTCCAAAAACTGCTAAGAAGATAGCTGTTTTAGATAGAACTAAAGAACCAGGATCAGCTGGGGAACCATTATACTTAGACGTTAGAAATGCATTCTTTGGAAAAGAAGATGCACCTGTAGTTGTTGGTGGTAGATTTGGTTTAGGATCTAAAGATCCAAATCCAGCACATATTGCTGCAGTTTATGCAAACTTAGCAAAAGCTGAACCTAAAAATGGATTCACAATAGGAATTGTTGATGACGTTACTAACTTATCACTAGATGTAACTGAAGATATCGATGCTACACCAGTAGGAACTACAGCTTGTAAGTTCTGGGGATTAGGATCAGACGGTACAGTTGGTGCTAATAAGAGCGCTATCAAAATCATTGGAGATCATACAGAAATGTATGCACAAGCATATTTCTTCTATGATTCTAAAAAATCAGGTGGTATAACTGTATCTCACTTAAGATTTGGTAAAAAAGCAATTAAGTCACCATACTTAATAAACAAAGCTGACTTCGTTTCTTGTTCTAACCAATCATATGTTAATAAGTACAATGTACTTGATGGATTAAAACCAGGTGCAACTTTCTTATTAAACACTATATGGTCTCCAGAAGAATTAGAAACAAAATTACCAGCTTCATATAAGAAATTTATAGCTGAAAACAACATTAAGTTCTACACTATAAATGCTGTTAAAATAGCTCAAGAAATAGGTCTTGGTGGAAGATTCAACATGATAATGCAATCAGCTTTCTTTAAGCTTGCTAGCATAATACCAGTTGAAGATGCTGTTAAGTACTTAAAAGATGCTGTTGTTAAGTCATACGGCAAAAAAGGTGAAAAAGTTGTTAACATGAACTATGCTGCTATTGATAGGGGAATCGAATCAATTGTTGCTATAGATGTACCTGAAAGCTGGAAATCAGCTGTAGAAGCAGAAGCTGCTGTAACTGCTGTACCAGAATTCATAAAGAAAATAGTTGAACCAATGAACAGACAAGAAGGAGATAAACTTCCTGTATCTGCATTCTTAGGAATGGAAGATGGTACATTTGAAAATGGTACTGCTGCTTACGAAAAGAGAGGAATAGCTATAAACGTTCCTGAATGGCAAGCAGATAAATGTATTCAATGTAACCAATGTTCATATGTTTGTCCTCATGCTGTAATCAGACCATTCTTATTAAATGAAGAAGAAAAGAATGCAGTACCAGAAGGATTAAAATTAGTTCCAGCTAAGGCATTAAAGACAGAAACTCCATTATCATACACTATGGCTGTAAGCCCACTAGATTGTACTGGTTGTGGAAACTGTGCTCAAGTATGTCCAGCACCTGGAAAAGCATTATTAATGAAACCACAAGAATCTCAACATGTTGAGATCGAAAGATGGGATTTTGTAACTAAGAAAGTAGCTGCAAAACCAAACCCAATGAATAAATTAACATTAAAAGGAAGCCAATTTGAACAACCATTACTTGAGTTCTCTGGTGCTTGTGCTGGTTGTGGAGAAACTCCATATGCTAAGCTTGTAACTCAATTATTTGGTGATAGAATGATGGTAGCTAATGCTACTGGATGTTCATCAATTTGGGGAGGATCTGCTCCTTCAACTCCATACACTAAGAATCATCAAGGATATGGTCCAGCTTGGTCTAACTCATTATTTGAAGATAATGCTGAGTTTGGATTAGGTATGTTCTTAGGAGTTAAAGCTCAAAGAGAAAGATTAGAAGAACAAGCTAAGAAAGCAATAGAAGCTGGTGTATCTGAAGAAGCTAAAGCTGCTTTAGAAGACTGGTTAACTAATGTTAACAGTGGCGAAGGAACTAGAACAAGATCAGAAAGAGTTGTTGCAGCTCTACAAGGTGAAACTAACGAATTCGCTAAAGAATTATTAAAGAATAAAGACTACTTAACTAAGAGATCTCAATGGATCTTTGGTGGAGACGGTTGGGCTTACGATATAGGATTTGGTGGATTAGACCATGTTATTGCGTCAGGAGAAGATGTAAACATACTTGTATTTGATACAGAAGTTTACTCAAACACTGGTGGTCAATCATCTAAGTCAACTCCAACAGCTGCTATAGCTAAGTTTGCTGCATCTGGTAAGAGAACTAAGAAGAAAGATCTTGGAATGATAGCTATGAGCTATGGTTATGTATATGTTGCTCAAATTTCTATGGGAGCAGACAAGAACCAAACTCTTAAAGCTATAGCTGAAGCTGAAGCTTATCCAGGTCCATCATTAATCATAGCTTATGCTCCATGTATAAATCATGGATTAAAAGCTGGTATGGGTAATTCTCAATTAGAAGCTAAAAAAGCTGTTGATTGTGGATATTGGGGTATGTACAGATTTAACCCAACATTAAAAGATGCTGGTAAAAATCCATTTACCTTAGATTCTAAAGAACCTAAAGAAGACTTTAAAGAATTCTTAATGGGTGAAGTTAGATACTCATCTCTTGCTAAGGCATTCCCAGAAGCAGCTGATGCTTTATTTGAGAAAACTTACCAAGATGCTATGGAAAGATTAGAATCTTACAAGAAATTAGCTAATCAATAATAAATAATTAATAAAAGGGGTCTAGAGTTTCTAGATCTCTTTTTTTAATTTTTAAATGTTAAGAATATGTTAAGTAAGTAAATGGAATTTAACTTAAGAATGCAAAAAAATATGCACAAATACTAAAAAGAAGCATTTATATAGGCTAAAAAATAGCAAATAGATAAATGTAAATGTTTTTTAACGCAAGAATAACAAACTTATACCAAGCTTAATATTCTTAATATAGATTTAACAATAGAGGATTATTATAAGATAGTATTACTATATACATAAGGAGAGGACAGATATCATGTTTAATTTTTCACCTAAAAATGATAAGTTTTATGATTTATTTATCGAGTTTACTAGTATTATAGAAGAGGCTTCAAATGAACTTACGTTATTGTCAAGAAACGTAGAGAATGCAGAAGATATAAGCTTAAGATTAAAGGATATAGAACATAAAGGTGATGACTTAGTTCATAAGATTTTAGAAGAACTAAATAATAGTTTTATAACTCCACTTGATAGAGAGGATATATTATTAATAGTTAAAAGACTAGATGATGTTGTTGATAATATAGAGGACATAGCTGGAAGATATCTTATGTACGATATAAAAACTAGTAGAGAAAAAAGCTATACTATAGTGGACCTTATAGATGAATCTTGCAAAAAGATGAAGGATTTATTTATAAAGTTACAAAACTTTAAAACTGATGACAGTATTTATAAGGTAATATCAGAATTAAATCTTTTAGAAACAAAAGGTGATTATGCATACAGAGATGGTATGAGAGAACTTTTTACAACAGAAGTAAATAATATTGAAATTATAGTTTGGAAAGATTTATATGAAAAGCTAGAAAAAACATTAGACTCCTGTGAAACCTTAGCTAATGTTGTTGAAGGAGTTGTAATGAAGCATGCTTAATTCTACTCAACTAATAACTATAATAATAGTTATATTAGCGTTAGCATTCGATTTTATAAATGGATTTCATGATACAGCTAATGCAATAGCTAGTTCAGTAACTACAAGAGCACTTTCTCCACAGAAGGCAATTTTAATGTCAGCAGGGTTAAATTTTATAGGAGCACTTGTTAGCACAAAGGTTGCAACAACTATTGGTTCAGGAATAATACATGATGGTGGAGCACCTATAAAAGTAGTTTTAGCCGCTATTATAGCAGCTATTATATGGAATTTAGTTACTTGGTATGTTGGTATTCCAAGTAGTTCTTCTCATGCTCTTATAGGAGGATTAATAGGAGCAGCTATAGCATTTTCAGGAAGTATACATACAGTAAATTGGGCTACTTTCTTTATTAAAGTAGTTTTGTGGTTATTTTTATCACCTGTTATAGGGTTTATATTTGGATACATAGTCATGACGGCAATAAACTGGATTTTTAGAAAAACTAAACCTGCAAAAGCAACAAAAGGATTTTTAAAAGCTCAAGTTTTATCAGCAGCTTTTCTAGCATTTAATCATGGAAGTAATGATGCTCAGAAATCAATGGGAATAATATCTTTAGCACTGTTTAGTGGTGGTGTGATAGGAAGTTTCCATGTACCTTTATGGGTTAAATTAGCCTGCGCAACTGCAATGGCACTGGGAACCTCTGTAGGTGGATGGAGAATTATTAAGACCATGGGAAGTGGTATGGCAAAATTAACTCCGGCTTCAGGGTTTTCAGCTGATTTAACAAGCTCAGCGGTAATATTTACTGCTACTATGATGGATGCACCAGTAAGTACTACACATATAGTATCTACCTCTATTATGGGAGTATCAGCAGCTAAAAGACTTTCAGCTGTAAGATGGGGAGTAGCAAAAAATATTGTTACAACTTGGGTGGTAACAATACCATCTTGTGCACTAGTTGGCGCTATAGTTTCATTAATTGTAAATCACATATAAGATTATTTAACTCGGTAGAAATACCGAGTTTTATTATATATAAATAAAAAAACTCAGCCTAAGCTGAGTTTTTCATTTATCAGGAAGCTTTCTAAATTACCCATATAATTTAGAGCTTTAACATCTCTTCTATTTATAATAATTTTAAAGTTTGGATTTATGTTTAAAATTTCTTCAATCAATGAAAAAGTTTTTTCACCGCCATTTCCACCTTGAGTACAAAAAAGGCTAATTGAATTAATATCTTCTTTGTATTTATTAATAAAAGTTCTAATAGCTGGTGGTATGTGTGAAGCCCATACTGGAAATCCTAATATTATATGATTAAAGTGTTTTGGATTATTTGAAATAGGAGCAATTTTTGTTTCTTTTCCAGTTATAGCTTCATAACTATTAGTTAAAAAACTAAAAATTCCTTTTCTTTTTTTCCAATCTATAATTTCTTCAATGGGACAGTTTAATAAGTCCGATAGGTCTTGGGCTACTGATGCAGTATTTTTTGTCCTTGAGTAATAATAAATGATACTACTGGCACTTTCCATTTCTTTCCCCCTAAAATATTAACTTAAATACTATTATAACAGAGATTTTTAAGAAGTAAATGATATAATTAACTACTTAAGTTTTATATCCATGGAAAATTTAGTATAATTTAATAAAAGAAATTTAGGTGGTGGTTGAGATTTATAGAATAAATGTTGTATTGTTTAATGACTTTGAAACTTTAGATGTATTTGGACCAGTAGAGATTTTTGGATGTATTAAAGAAGAGTTCAAAATGAATTTTATATCTATGGATTCAGGTATAATAACAAGTTCACAGGGTGTAAGAATCCAAACAGATAAGTATGAATATTCTCCAAAATATAAAGAGATATTGTTTATTCCAGGGGGAGCTGGAACTAGAAAAGGTGTTGAGGATTATAAACTATTAAAATATATTAAAGATATATCACTTAACTCAAAATATATATTAACTGTTTGTACAGGTTCTGCATTATTAGCTAAGTCAGGCTTACTAGATGGAAGAGAAGCAACTTCTAATAAAAGATCTTTTAATTGGGTTAAGGAGCAAAGTGATAAAGTATTGTGGATAAAAGAGGCTAGATGGGTAAAGGATGGCAATATATATACATCTTCAGGAGTTTCAGCAGGTATAGATATGAGTTTAGGGTTTATAAGTGATATCTTAGGAAGAGATGTAGCTTTAAATATATGCAATAGAATTGAATATATATGGAATGAAGATCCTAAAAAAGATTTATTTAAAGTTGAATAATAGAGAAAAAATTAATGACTTAATCATAAATGTATGCTATATTATTTTATATGTAAAATATTTTGATTATCAAAGTTTATTAAAAGAAAAGTAAGTTGGAGGATTAAAATATGAGGATTGAACCTAAGTTTAGAGGTTTTATATGTACAGCAGCTCATCCGATTGGCTGTGAAGAAAATGTTAGAGAACAAATAGAGTATGTGAAATCAAAAGGTGAAATTGAAGGAGCTAAAAACGTACTAATAATAGGAGCTTCTACTGGATATGGATTAGCTTCAAGAATAGTTGCAACTTTTTCAACAGGTGCTAATACTTTAGGAATAAGTTTTGAAAAAGAAGCTAGTGAAAAAAGAACAGCAACACCTGGCTGGTATAACAATAAAGCATTTGAGAAATTTGCAAAAGAACAAGGTGGGTTTCACAAAAGTATAAATGGAGATGCTTTTTCAAATGAAATAAAAGCAGAAGCTATTGAAGAAATAAAAAATAATATGGGAAAAATAGATTTAGTTATATATTCTTTAGCATCACCTAGAAGAAAAGATCCTGTGTCTGGAGAAGTTTATTCTTCAGTATTAAAGACTATAGGAGAAGACTTTAAAAGTAAAACTTTAGACTTCCATAGTTTTAAGATAAGTGACGTAGAAGTAGAAAGAGCAACAGAAGAAGAAATTCAAGGAACTATTAAAGTTATGGGCGGAGAAGATTGGAAGCTATGGATGGAAGCTTTAAAAGAAGCTGACGTATTAAAAGAAGGAGTAAAGACATTAGCTTACTCTTATATAGGTTCTGAATTGACTTATCCAATGTATAATAACGGAACTATTGGAATGGCTAAAAAGGATTTAGATGAAAAAAGCAAAGAAATAAACCTTATGCTAAAAGGTCTAAAAGGTGAAGCCTATGTGTCTGTAAACAAAGGATTAGTAACTCAAGCATCTTCAGCTATACCTGTAGTTTCACTTTATATATCTATAATGTTTAAGGTTATGAAGGAAAAAGGAATACATGAAGGTTGTATAGAGCAATGTTATAGATTATTCTCTGAAAGATTATATGGAGGAGAATTAGCTCTAGATGAAGCAGGTAGAATTAGAATAGATGATCTAGAAATGAGAGAAGATGTTCAACAGGAAATCAAAGATATATGGGATAAAGTTAATAGTGAAAATGTAAAAGAGTACTCAGATGCAGAAGGATTTAGAGAAGATTTTCTTAAACTGTTTGGATTTGGGTTTGAAAATATAGATTACACTAAAGATGTTGAGATATAAAATAAAAAAAGTTGATTTGTTCTTAAAAATAATATAACATAAAGTTAAAAGAGAATATAACTTCAGTTCGTATATGCATGGAAATATGGTCCAAGTGTCTCTACCGGGAGCCTTTAAACTACCCGACTACGAACGTTATTTTGGTGTTTTTAACTTATGCCTATGAACTGAAGTCTTTTTAGTTCATAGGTTCTTTTTATTTTAGGAGGAAAAGTAATGGAATTATTAAAAAACAAAATAAGAGAAGAAGGAAAAGTTTTACCAGGAAATATATTAAAGGTTGATTCCTTTTTAAATCATCAAATGGATGTGAAACTTTTTAATGAGATGGGAAAAGAGTTTAAAAAAAGAATGGAAGGTAAGAAGATAGATAAGATACTTACTATAGAGGCTTCAGGTATAGGTATAGCTACTATACTATCGCAACACTTTGACTATGTTCCTGTAGTATTTGCTAAAAAGATAGCATCAGCTAATATGGATAAAGAAGTATACCATTCTAGAGTTCAATCTTTCACTAAAAATAAAATTTATGATGTAGTTGTTAATAAAAGATTTATAAATAAAAAAGAAAGAATACTTATTATAGATGACTTCTTAGCTAATGGATGCGCTGCTTGTGGATTAATAGATGTTGTTAGACAAGCTGAGGCTGAACCAGTAGCAGTAGGTATAGTTATAGAAAAGGGCTTCCAACCTGGAAGATCTGAAATAGAAAAGCAAGGAGTTCCAGTGGAATCTTTAGCAATAATAGATAAGTTAGAAGAGGGACAAGTTTACTTTAAATAAAAAGGAGACTTGTTCTCTTTTTTTCTTTTAAGTTATTAGGTTAACAAAATTTGTTTATTTATATAAATGTGTACATGTAGTTATTTAAAAAAATATGAATAATATAGGGGATTTTATAACATAATAAATATAATTACTAGTAAATAAGAATCATTTTCTGTTAAATTAGTAATGCTAAATAAATATATATCAGCATTATTCCTTAGAATATGTGGATATATCTAAAAACAATTAAAATAGTGCCATTAATAATATGTTATCTCGTTAAATATTTATTTAACAAATCAATATAAAAAACCTATGTTAAATAATTAATTAATAAAATATAGTTGATTTTATTGATGATATAGCATATAATTATATTAAGAAGTAACAGACGAATAATAATATTAAAAAGGAGTTGAGAGTATGAACGTAATAAAGTATATGATCTCTAGGGAGTTTAGAAACGGATACTCCAAAGACTTGAGAGATAAGGTTAACAACGAATTAGATACTAACGAAAAGATATATAAAAAAAGATAGCCAGTCTAGGCCAATGTCATTAAGTTAATG
>NZ_DCLI01000021.1:35839-86712 GCF_002320975.1 Clostridium sp. UBA1652 | reverse complement strand
ATACCAGAGTTTAGACTACCAAAGGAAACAGTAGTAAAAACAGAAATAGAAAATGTAAAGAAACTTGGAGTAGAAATAGAAACTAACGTTATCGTAGGAAGAACAATAACAATAGATCAGCTATTTGAAGAAGAAGGCTTTGAAGCAGTATTCGTAGGCTCAGGAGCAGGACTTCCGAAGTTTATGGGGATACCAGGAGAAAACGCAAACGGAGTACTATCAGCAAATGAATTCCTAACAAGAAGCAATCTAATGAAAGCCTTCAAAGAAGGTTACGATACTCCTATAAGAGTTGGAGATAGAGTAGCTGTAGTTGGCGGCGGAAATGTTGCAATGGATGCAGCAAGAACAGCCCTAAGACTAGGAGCAGAAGTTCATATAGTCTATAGAAGAAGCGAAGCAGAGCTTCCAGCAAGAGTAGAAGAAGTACACCATGCAAAAGAAGAAGGAATAATCTTTGATCTTCTAACAAACCCAGTAGAAATACAACAAGACGAAAAAGGTTGGGTTACAGGCATGAAGTGCATAAGAATGGAACTAGGCGAACCTGATGCCTCAGGCAGAAGAAAACCAGTAGAAGTAGAAGGTTCAGAATTTGTAATGCCATTAGACACAGTAATAATGTCTCTAGGAACATCACCAAACCCACTAATATCTTCAACAACAAAAGGACTAGAAATAAATAAAAGAAGATGTCTAGTAGTTGAAGAAGAAACAGGAAAAACAACAAAAGACGGAGTATATGCAGGTGGAGACGCAGTAACAGGAGCCGCAACAGTAATCCTAGCAATGGGAGCAGGAAAAAGAGCTGCTAAAGGAATCCATGAATATTTAAGTAGTAAATAAAGATAAGGCTGTAGAGCTAACTTAAAAAGTTGGTTTTACAGTCTTTTTAAATACTACACCTAATATATAAAATATTCAGTAATTAAAGTTTTTGTTAATAAAAATTAAAATAAATCAACTTTTTTGCGAAATATTGAATAATGAAAAGGAATTTAATGAGACTTAGGAAGAAGTCTCTACAGGGCAGAAGTGCACTACTATTCGGTAGGCGCGTTTTTCAACGCCAGTCTAATTCTTTTAGCCTTTTAATAAAAATAGTACTCTATATCATATTCAAATGGTGGGATTTCTGCCACAAGTTATTGAAAAAACTTCAATTTTAAAGTTTTAAGAGGAGTTTAATGGAGCTTGGGAAGAAGCTCCTACAGGGCAGAAGTGCACAATGTCTTAATGTCGCAATGTCTTAATATCATAATGTCTTAATATCATAATGTCATAATAGCGTAATATCACAATGTCTTAATATCATAATGTCGTAATAACGCTATATCATAATATAGTAATTATATTGTATTATGTTGAAGTTAAAAGGAATTTCATTAAATTAGTATCCTTTCAAGAGCAAATTTAATAGTATATAAGTATAGCGTAAAATGAGTCAAAAATGCTCTTAAAAGGAATCTAATGAGGCTAGAGAAGAAGCCTCTACAGGGCATAGGTTTTTTCTAGTTCTAATAGGTATTTTTTTCGTTCAATTCCACCAGCGTAACCTCCTAAATTGCCATTAGTTTTTATTACTCTATGACAAGGGATGATAATAGCTAGTTGGTTTGCGCCATTTGCATTACCTACTGCTCTGACGAAGTTTTTGTTTCCTAATTTATTAGCAATATCTTGATAGGTGCAGGTTGTACCGGAAGGTATTGTCTCAAGGATTTCCCATACTTGTTTTTGAAATGGTGAGCCATCTCTGAATAAAGGGATTGAAAAAGTTTGTAGTTTCTTTTGAAAGTATAATTTCAATTGTTCTTCAAGATTACTGTTAATTTCAGTTTGTCCAGGTATTATTCTAGCATTGTGTTTATTGCGCAATTTCTCAATTTCTTTCTCTAAGCCTCTTCTATCCATAAATTCTAGTAAATATAGATAATTTGCATCAGATAAGCTGATCATTCGTCCAATAGGAGTTGAGATTATATTAGCATTTATAAGCGTAGCCTTAGTTTTCTTTGGAGGGTTTCCCATGATCTTTGTAAAGGCATCGTTAAAGCCACTTGAGGATTCATATCCTAGTGACAATTGCTGATCTATTACCTTATCTCCAGCTAATATTTGTTTAAAGGCTAATCCCATTCTCCTAGAACGAGCATATTGAACAAAAGTCATACCGTAAACATCCTTAAATTTTCTTCTTGCTGTAGCAGAATGAATTCCAAGTTCATGAAAATCTGATTCTTTCCATTTCTTTTCAGGATTTTTTTCAACCTCTTGTATTAAGAGCGTTACTTCTTCAGGGATGTTATTTGGATAGGAGAGTGGATTACATATTTTGCATGGACGAAATCCAGATAATAATGCTTCTTCCGCAGTTAAATAAAATTCGCAGTTCTCAAACTTTGGTTTTCTTGCCGTACATGTTGCATGACAGAATATTCCTGTTGTTTTAATGCCAACAAAAAAAGTCCCATCATACTCAGGGTTTTTATCTAACAAGGCTTTATAAAATTCTTTCTTTTTATCATCTGAAGTGATCATATGTTTCTCTCCATTCTATTTGTATAGTTTAATTATTACATAAATTCATTATAAAGAATAATTATAAAAATATCTTTCGAAAAATTAACAAGTATTTTTGTACTTATTAAAAAAGCCAAAATATGCTATAATATGATATAATAAATTGTAGAATACTTAATGTGATTTCATGCAAGAATAAAGAAATAGGTAGAATTTTAAATATATATATAGAATTAAGAGAGGTAAGGTTTGAGAAATGGATTTTAAAAATGCAGAATTTTTAGATGATAAAGTGATTTTAAAAGAATGCAGAAACTTTAATATAAAACAGACCTTTGAATGTGGCCAATGTTTTAGGTGGGAAAAGACTAAAGATAACACTTACATAGGGGTTGTTTATGGCAAAGTAATTGAGCTTGAGCAAAAAGAGGATACCATTATAATTCATAATACTAACAAAGAAGATTTTGAGAGCATATGGATAGATTATTTTGATTTAGAAAGAGACTACGGCAGTATAAAGGAAGAGTTATCTAAGGATGAACTTTTAAATAAAGCTGTTGAATATGGATATGGAATAAGATTATTAAATCAAGATCCATTTGAGTTGGTAGTGAGCTTTATAATATCTGCCAGAAACTCTATTCCAGTAATAATGAAAACTATTAAGAAGATATCTGAAAGATGGGGAAAAGAATTAGAGTATAAAGGTACTACTTATTACGCTTTTCCTACTCCTAGTGAGCTTAGAAAAGCAAGCTTAGATGAAATTAGAGATACAGGAGCTTCTTTTAGAAGTAAATATATAGTTGATACTGTAGAAAAGGTTAATGAGGCTATTGAAGCGGGAAATGATAGTGAATTTAGTTTAGATAGAATAAAGAATTTAAGTGATGATGAGTGTCATGTTGAACTTCAAAAGTTTCAAGGGGTTGGAGCAAAAGTTGCAGATTGTATAATGCTTTTTTCTATGAGAAAATACTCATCTTTCCCAGTTGATGTATGGGTAAAAAGAGCTATGCAACACTTTTATTTAGCACCAGATGTTTCTTTACCTAAAATAAGAATATTTGCGAGAGATAAATTTAAAGAACTTTCTGGTTTTGCTCAACAGTATCTATTCTATTATGCAAGAGAAAATAATATTAAATTGTAATACAAAATTTGTAATACATGTATATGTAATACATTGGAAAGAGGGTCGAGTACTCTCTTTTTTATTGCATTAAATGATGTTCTGTTAGTTCTGAAACTTCTCTTTCACATAATGCGCAAATAAAAGTGTTCATAAAACCTCCAATAAAATAAGTTTATATTATATATTATTTCGCAATAAATAAAACTTAGAAGTGTAAACTTTTACTTAAAAATTTTAATTTGATAATAATATAGAAAATGAAAAGGATTAACTGTAGTAAAAATATAATAAACTTTAGGTAATTTTGGCACATTAAGAAAGTTTCTATAAGTCGAAGTTTGTTATTATTTTAACATGAAATGTGGTATAATTATAAAGTAATATTAAAAAATGGGAGAGTGTTAGAATGTTCCAGTTTGAAACCCAACTTAATAAATTGAAACATGAAGTATTAAAAAATGTTGCAATTTTAGCTAAGGAAAATAGGCTAAATCAAGAAGAATTAGAAAAAATACCTTATGAAATAATAACAGATGAAACGCCCAGATACAGATGTTGTGTATATAAGGAAAGAGCTATAGTTGCTGAAAGAGCAAAATTAGCAGCAGGATATTTAGCAGATGGAGATAAGATAAATTGTGAATTAATAGACATACGACCAAATGAACAGATAATTTATGTTATAGAGGCTGCTTGTGATAGATGCCCAATTAATAGATATACAGTTACAGATCAATGTAGAAATTGTTTGGCACATAGATGTTTAGAATCTTGTGCAGTTAATTCCATTTCTATGGTAGGAGGACGAGCTTATATAAATCAAGAAACTTGTAAAGAGTGTGGAAGATGTAAGTCAGCGTGTCCTTATAATGCTATTTCAGAAGTTATGAGACCATGTAAGGTATCATGCCCAACAGGAGCTTTAGCAGTAAACACTGAAGATAGAAGAGCTATAATAAAAGAAGAAGATTGTATTAACTGTGGAGCTTGTGTATCTGCGTGTCCATTTGGAGCTATTTCAGATAAGAGCTTAATTGCGCCAGTTGCTAAAAGATTAGCTAAAGGAAGAAAGATGTATGCTGTTGTAGCACCAGCAATATCAGGTCAATTTGGAATGAAGGTTTCTTATGGACAAATCAAAAATGCTATAAAGAAATTAGGTTTTGAGGATATGGTTGAAGCTGCATGTGGAGCTGATGCTGTTACTGTTCATGAATCCAATGAATTTGTTGAAAGAATGGAAAATGGAGATAAATACATGACTAACTCCTGTTGTCCAGGATTCTTAAGTTATATAGAAAAGAAATTCCCAGATCAAGTTGAAAGAATATCTGGAACAGTTTCTCCAATGGTTGCAACAGGAAGATATATAAAGGAAAAAGATCCAGAAGCTAAGGTGGTATTTATAGGACCTTGTACAGCTAAAAAGAGTGAAGCTGTAAGAGAATCTGTAGCTGATGCAGTTGATTATGTTTTAACCTTTGAAGAGTTATTTGCACTTTTAGAAGCCTTTGATGTAGATCCAGCTAATTGTGAAACTGAGGTTGTAGAGGATGCATCTATATTTGGAAGAGGTTTTGGAGTGCATGGAGGATTAACTTCAGCTATTGAGAACTTTGTTTCAGAAAAAGGAATAGAAATAGAATTTAAACCTGTAAAGGTTAGTGGAGAAGCTGAGATTAAGAAAGCTATGATGTTAGCAAAAGCAGGAAGATTAGATGGTAACTTCATAGAAGGAATGATGTGTGAAGGTGGCTGTATAAATGGAGCAGCTAGAATGGTAGCTCCAATGAGAGCTAAAACTGTATTTAATAAGTTAAATACACAAGGAAGCAAAAAAACAGTATTATCTAATGAGAAGATAGAAGAATTTCATAATATTAATTTAGAGAGATAAAATCATCAATATTTGGATAGAATAATAATTAAGAAATAATTAAGGAGCTTGTAATAAACAGGCTCTTTCTTTATAGATTATTTATTTATATAATTATCTAAATAAGGTTTTAAGGGATGATATATATGAAAGAATTTATTAAAAAACAAAAAATTAAATTGCTTTTAATTCCAGTGATTATTGCAGCTATTGTGCTAATGATTCAATATTATTCTAAAATAGTTTTGGTATTTAAAGATATTGAAAGTATTAAAGGAATTATATTAGGATATGGAAACTATAGCTTTATAATCTATATTGCACTTCAGATAGTTCAGATTGTTATATTCTTTATACCTGGAGATATAATGCAGATAAGTGCAGGATTTATATTTGGTCCTATAAGAGGATTTTTATTGTCTTTTTTGGGGATTTGTTTAGGAACATCTATTGTCTTTTTTATATCGCGAAAATTGGGTAAACCCTTTGTAAATAAACTTGTATCAGAGAAAGATACCTGGATAATACATAAGCTTGAAAAATTGAAGGAACATCCTAAAAGAGATAAAAAACTTAGGAAAATAGTTTTTTTTACATATTTAATTCCGGGAATACCTAAAGATATATTGGGCTATATTTGTGGAGTTTCAGAGATAAAGTATAAAGATTTTATAATATATTCATCCATAGCTAGAATACCGGCCCTTTTTGTGTCCAGTTTTTTTGGATATAAGTTATCCTTTGATAATTGGAAATTACTTGCTATAATAGCTATTATAAGTGTAATAGTTATTGTAATAAGTATAATAACAGGGAAAAAGATAATTTCCTCAATTGACGATTAAGGCGGGATTATATGTTCAAAAAAGAGATAACATTAATATTAACTATTATAGCTGGAGTTATGCCTCTTATAATGCATCCATTTACTGATGACAGCTATTATTTGCCGAAGACTGTTTTTCTATATGTTATGTATTTTCTTTTAATATTTATCTTATTAAAAGATAGAAAAAATATCAGATTAGATAAAAATGATAGAGTTTTGATTATATATTTAGGGATAGCTTTATTGAGTACTATCTTTTCAATTAAACCTATGGTATCAATATTTGGTACGGAGATTAGGTATGAAGGGGTAATAATGCTATTATTTTATGGATTAACTTATTACTGTGGGAAAAATTATTTAGAGATTGATAAAAAAGTAATCTTAGCTGTTTTAGTACCAGCAGTAATTATCTCAATATATTCTATTTTTCAATTCTATAACATAGATCCTATACCTAAGGATAGCTATCATGCTAGAATGCTTTTTAATTCTATAGGTACTCAAGGGCATAGAAATTTCTTGTCAGCCTATATAAGCTTATTTTTACCTTGCACTATAGTGTTATATATATTGAAGGGTAAAAAATTGTATATAGGGATAGCCGCGGTTTTATTTACTTCATTACTATGCACCTTAACAAGGAGCGGGTGGATAGCCTTTATAGCTTATTCATTATTAGGGGCAGTTTATATAATACTTAACTTTAATAAAAAGTATTTAACTAGAGTCCTTATACTTATGATTGCTTTTATTAGCATTTTCGGTATATTAGATTATACCTCTGGAGAAAAAATAAGCAGTCGTAGCGATCAATTAATATATGATACTAAATCCGCTAGTGGAGATCTTCTTAGGAATGGAAAAATAACAAATGAAGCATTAGGATCAGCTAGAGTTTATATATGGAAGGTTGCATTAAAAACTATAGAAAAGAATCCTTTGATTGGAAGTGGGACTGACACCTTTAGGTATAGTATTGAAAAGTATTTCCCAGAAGATGGACAAGATTATATAGAAGCTTACGGAGCAATAATAGACAAGGCACATAATGAATTTCTTCAAATAGCAGCTACCATGGGGATACCTGCCTTGATTGTATATTTAGTGTTTATATTTTTATCCCTTAAGAATAATATAAAAAATATGTGGAAAAGTAAGATAAACTTTATAATAAGCATAACTTTTATTGGATATTTAATTCAAAGCTTTTTTAATATAAGTGTTATAAATGTTGCACCATTATTTTGGATGGGGCTAGGATTAGCTCAAAATTCTAAAGTGATAGAAGAAGTAGAAAAATTAATTGAATATAAGGAGGGTCAGTATGAAGAAGTATGTTAAACCTTCAAAGGAAGAGTTAAAAAGTAAGTTAACTGATATACAGTATGCAGTTACTCAGGAAAATGCTACTGAAAGACCTTTTAGTAATGAATATGATGATTTGTTTAAGGAAGGAATTTATGTGGATATTGTTACAGGAGAACCTTTATTTTCTTCAACTGATAAATACAACTCAGGTTGTGGATGGCCAGCTTTTTCAAAACCTATAGAAAAAGGAATAATTAAAGAAAAAGCAGATTTTACTCACGGTATGCATAGAGTAGAAGTTAGAAGTAAAGAAGGAGATTCACATTTAGGGCATGTATTTAACGATGGACCAGAAGAAAAGGGTGGACTTAGATATTGTATTAACTCAGCATCTTTAAAGTTTATTCCTAAAGAAAAAATGAAAGAAGAAGGTTACGAAGAGTATTTAAAATTTATAGATTAGATATTTAAAAGGCTGTGGTGCTAATTTTTTAGTGCCACAGCTATTTTATATTTATCTTTTATTATTAAGTTTAGGAAAAATCTTTTTAATAATTATAGGAATTAATAATATAATTAGGAACAGTAGTAATATACTTATTAGGTAGCTGAAAAAAACACCTTCTGGTAAAGCATTGATTATTGGATCTGTTTTAGGATCAAAAAGCCAATCATCATTACTAAAAACTATTTTATGAAACTTCTCAAAAGCCCAGCTAAAGTTAGAAACTACTGGTATAGAGAAAGCTATCAATAGTCCTGAAGCACAAAGAAGGAATTTTTTATAGTTATTAAAAATAGATTTTAAAGTTTTTCTATTTATAAAGAGAATTATTAATAAAAGAACTACAGAAATCCAAAACAAGATGTCCATTTTTAAAAATAGAAGTCTAACCTCCATAAAATGAAATTCACCAGATGGTGAATATTTAAAGTACTCTAGGGGGAACCTCATAGGAGTAAAGCTTCTTAGATACTCCATAAGTTTAGTGAAATCAGAATAGATATTTTCTTTGCTGATTTTAACTATTTCTGTAACTTTGAATATATCGATTAAAAAACCATAAAAAGGTGTAAAGTTAATCAATATTTTAAAAGCTGCTGTAAGAGAAAAGATAAAATAGACAAAGTATAGGCATATTTCTGTAAATATCTTATAAATAGTAGAAAAATTTAGTTTTTTCATTAATAAGTTTCTCCTTTTAGTCAATAATAATAAATGGTTTTCCCATGTAAATAATTATAATAAGCTTTTAAAATATTGTATCATATTTCTTGAAAATAGTTATGAAGAAGAAATATATAGAAAAAAATAGCATTTTAAAGAAAAACTTAACTAACAGAAGATAATTAAAGAAAATAAGGAATTAATGGGATTTAAAAAGAATAAATTAATTTGAATTTATGAGGCTTATTATTTATTATAATATTAGTATTAGCACTCTACTTAAATGAGTGCTAACAATTTGCAGAGTATTATTTTATTTAAATTTAAGGAGGGGTTGTAAATGAGTATTAAACCACTTGGAGACAGAGTAGTAATCAAAAGATTAGAAGCAGAAGAAACAACTAAAAGCGGTATACTTTTAACTGGTGCTGCTAAAGAAAGACCACAAGAAGCTGAGGTAGTTGCAATAGGACCTGGAGCAGTTGTTGATGGTAACAGAATTCCTATGGAAGTTAAAATTGGAGATAAGGTGCTTTACTCTAAATATGCAGGCACAGAAGTTAAGCTTGATGGAGAAGAGTACACAATATTAAAGCAAGACGATATTTTAGCAATAGTTGAATAATAGGAGGTATGTATAAATGGCTAAGACAATTGTATTTGGTGAAGAAGCAAGAAGAGCTATGCAAGCTGGTGTTGATAAACTAGCTGATACAGTAAAAGTTACATTAGGACCAAAAGGAAGAAATGTAGTTTTAGATAAAAAATTCGGAACACCTTTAATAACAAACGATGGTGTTACAATAGCTAGAGAAATAGAACTAGAAGATGCTTATGAAAACATGGGAGCTCAATTAGTTAAAGAAGTTGCAACTAAAACTAATGATGTAGCTGGAGATGGAACAACAACTGCTACACTTTTAGCTCAAGCTATAATAAGAGAAGGACTTAAAAATGTTACAGCTGGTGCTAATCCAATGCAAATAAGAAATGGAATTAAAGTAGCTGTAGATAAAGCTGTTGAACAAATTCAATTAATCTCTAAACCTGTTAATGGTAGAGAAGATATAGCAAGAGTTGCTGCTGTTTCAGCTGCTGATGAAACTATAGGACAATTAATAGCAGATGCTATGGAGAAGGTTGGAAACGAAGGTGTTATAACTGTTGAAGAATCTAAATCCATGGGAACTGAATTAGATGTAGTTGAAGGTATGCAATTTGATAGAGGATATGTTTCAGCTTACATGGTAACTGATACAGATAAGATGGAAGCAAATCTTGATAATCCATATATATTAATTACAGATAAGAAGATCTCAAACATACAAGATATACTTCCTATATTAGAACAAATCGTTCAAGCTGGAAGAAAGCTATTAATAATAGCTGAAGACATAGAGGGAGAAGCTATGACAACTCTAGTTTTAAACAAACTAAGAGGAACATTTACATGTGTAGCTGTTAAAGCTCCTGGATTTGGAGATAGAAGAAAAGACATGCTTCAAGATATAGCTATCCTAACTGGTGGAGAAGTTATTTCTGACGAACTTGGAAGAGATTTAAAAGAAACTACTTTAGACATGTTAGGTCAAGCAGAAAGCATTAAAGTAACAAAAGAAAACACTGTTATAGTTAATGGAAGAGGAAGCAAAGAAGAAATTAAATCAAGAGTAGCTCAAATAAAACTTCAAATAGAAGAAACTACTTCAGATTTCGACAAAGAAAAGCTTCAAGAAAGATTAGCTAAATTAGCTGGTGGAGTAGCTGTAGTTAAAGTTGGTGCAGCTTCAGAAGCAGAATTAAAAGAAAGAAAATTAAGAATAGAAGATGCTCTTGCAGCAACTAAAGCAGCTGTTGAAGAAGGTATAGTACCAGGCGGCGGAACTGCTTATGTTAATGTAATAAATAAAGTAGCTACTTTAACTTCAGAAGAAGCTGATGAACAAGTAGGTATAAATATAATAGTAAGAGCTTTAGAAGAGCCAATGAGACAAATAGCTGTAAACGCTGGACTTGAAGGTTCTGTTATAATAGAAAAAGTTAAAAACAGTGAAGCTGGAGTAGGATACAACGTTTTATCTAAACAATACGTAAACATGATAAAAGATGGAATAGTTGATCCAACTAAGGTTACTAGAAGTGCTCTTCAAAATGCAGCATCTGTAGCATCAACATTCTTAACTACAGAAGCAGCAGTAGTTGATATTCCAGAAAAAAATCCTCCAATGCCAGGTGCACCAGGAATGGGAATGGACGGAATGTACTAAGATAGAGATATTAAGAGATAGCGAAAGCTGTCTCTTTTTTTATGTTTAAAATTAATGCAACTAAATATTTTATTATGGGTACAATAATTATTGATAGCTTTAATGGGTTGTTGAGTGAGATTATTCGTTAAAAATATAAAAAAAGAAATAATAAGAAATTTGTCGAATTAAGAAGAAAAATACCATATTTTTTTTGGTAAAGTCACTAAATATTTCTTTTGAATGTTTTACATATACTGTATAATGAAATTATCGTAATAAGATATGTAGGTGATTAAATGAGCGAAAAGAAAAAAAGGCTTGGAGATTTGCTTATAGATAGCGGAAAACTTAATGAAGCAGATTTAGCTATGGCGCTGAAACTTCAGGCAACTACTGGCAAGAGATTAGGACAGATATTAGTAGAAAAAAGGCTAGTAACAGAGGATGATATTCTTACTATTTTAGAAATGCAAATGGCTATACCAAGAATACATCTTGATTTTACACCTATTGAAGAAAATGCAGTTTATAGGATTTCAGAAGCTTTAGCAAAAAAACATACAATTATTCCTATAAAAATAAGAGGAAATAAAATCACCTTAGTAACTAGCGATCCATTTAATATATTAGCAATAGAAGATGTAAAGATAGCCACAGGTTTAGATACCGAATTAGTTATGGATTCTTCAGACTCAATTAATGAAGCTATAAAAAGATATTATTCAAGACAGGTGGCAGAAAGAACAGCCAAAAATTTAGCTGATAGAGAAGCGAGAGAAAAAAAAGAAGAAGTTAATGTAGATTTTGATGAGGTTAAAGATGCTCCAGCTGTTAAGCTTGTAGACACCATAATTGAAAATGCAGTTAGAATGAAAGCTTCTGATATTCATATAGAACCCTTAGAAAATGGAGTTAGAGTAAGATGTAGAGTAGATGGAAATCTTCAAAAGGTTCTTGATATACCTAAAGAAACTCAAGGCTCTCTTATAACAAGAATAAAAATAGTAGCTAATCTTAATATAGCTGAAAAAAGAATTCCTCAAGATGGAAGAATAATAACTAAGATAGATAATAAGGAAGTGGATTTAAGAGTATCTGTATTACCAACCATTCATGGAGAAAAGGTAGTTATAAGAATATTATCAAGAAGTTCATTTCTAGTAAAAAAAGAAGAGCTTGGTCTTTCAAGTTACAATATGAAATTATTGTCAAGCATCATGGATAAACCATATGGAATAATACTCGCAACAGGGCCAACTGGTAGTGGTAAATCCACCACACTTTACACTTTATTAAATGAGTTAAATACTTTAGATAAAAACATAATAACAGTTGAAGATCCAGTGGAATATGTAATGGAAGGAATAAGTCAGGTTAATGTAAATACAAAAGCAGGTTTAACCTTTGCTTCAGGGCTTAGAAGTATATTAAGACAAGATCCTGATATCGTAATGGTTGGGGAGATAAGAGATAATGAAACTGCTGAAATAGCTATAAGAGCAGCAATAACAGGACATATAGTATTAAGTACAATTCATACTAATGATGCTCCATCAACTATAGCTAGATTAGAGGACATGAACATAGAACCTTATCTAATATCCACATCTATCACAGGAATAATAGCTCAAAGACTAGTTAGAAAAGTTTGTCCGCATTGTTTTGAAGAATATGAGGCAAGCGAATATGAAAAAGAGATGTTGGAAGTTGATAAAAACGAAAAGCTTTCTCTTGTACGAGCAAAAGGATGCCCTTTATGCCAAAACATAGGTTATAAAGGAAGAATAGGTATATATGAAATCATGGAAATTAAAAGAGAGTTAAGAGAAGCTGTTAATAATAAAAAAAATACAGATGAGCTTAGAGATATAGCTATAAAAAATGGAATGAAAACTCTTAAAATGGCTTGCACAGAGCATGTTTTAAATAAGATTACAACAGTTGAAGAACTTCTTAGAGTTACCTTCTTAAAGGAATAGAAATAAAAGGTGATGTAAATGGCTATTTATAATTATGAGGCTAGAAACTTACAAGGAAATAAGATAAAAGGTTCTATGGAGGCTATAAGCAGGGAGGATGTTATTCAAAGCTTAAGAGGAAGAGAATATTATCCAGTATCTGTTGAAGAATTTGTAGATAGAAGTGCTTTAAATATAGAACTTTTTAATAAGATAACCACAAAGGATTTATCAATATTTTGTAGACAATTTGCTTTTGTATTAGGTTCTGGAACCCCTATTATAAGATGTTTAGAAATATGTATAGAGCAATCAAGTAATAAGAAAATGAGAGAGGTTCTAATAAGGTCTAAAGAACAGATACAAAGAGGAAGAAGTTTATCAGATTGTCTAAAGTATGAAAAAGATATACCAGAAATGATGATTAACTTAATTGAAGCTGGAGAAGCTTCAGGAAAATTAGATAAAATCATAGAAGACTTAGCAGAGTATTATGATAGTCTCTATAAACAGGAGCAAAAAGTTAAAAGTGCTTTAAGTTATCCTAAATTTGTAGGAGCCTTTGCTATCCTTATAGTTGCATTTTTACTTATATTCGTTGTTCCAAGCTTTGTAGAGAACTTAGTAGATATAGGTGGGGATATACCAACCTTAACTAAAATAGTTATGGGTCTATCTAAATTTCTAACTAGAAGTTGGATATTAGTGCTACTAGTAGTAGGAGCTATATATATAATTAAAAAATTCATGTTAGATAGAGATGAAGCCTATATAGAAAAAAGGGATTTTAATAGATTAAAGATACCTGTTTTTGGAGAAATAAACAAACAAATAGTGTCAGCAAGATTTGCTAAAACCTTATCCATACTTATATCTTCAGGGCTTGGGGTAATCCAGTCACTAGAAATATCAGCTAAGGTTGTAGGAAATCTTCATATAAAAAATAAATTAAACCTTGCAAAAGAGGATATCAAAAAGGGAAATGCCATAGGTAAAACCCTAGAAGATATGCAACTTTTTCCTCTTATGCTTACTCAGATGATAAACTTAGGAGAAGAAACTGGAACCTTGGAAGAGGTTTTAGAAAGAACCTCCAAGTTCTATGATGGGGAGGTGGAAAACGCCACTAGCAAGTTAGTTTCATCTATAGAACCAATGATGATAGTAATACTATCAGCAATTGTTTTAATTATAGTACTATCAATGATTCTGCCATTAACAAGTATGATGGAGGGAATCAACAACATTCAACGTTAAAAAATAAATTATATAATACGGAGGGATTTAAAATGATCAAAACAATCAACAAAAAGAAAAAAAAGGGGTTTACATTAATTGAACTTATCGCTGTTATAGCAATTATAGGAATATTAGCAGCTGTGTTGGTACCAAGAGTTTCTAAATATATTGGGGAAGCTAAAAACACTAAAGTTGTAGCACAAGCAAGAACTGCTGTTATGGAAGTTGAGGCATATAATGCAAAGAGTGAAACTGAATTTGGTGGAAGTAAAACTGTTAATGACGTAACTGGAACTGGCGGAATAATAACTGATGCAGATTCTACTGAGGCAGTAAATTTTGATAAAGATACATCTATGATTCAAGATTTAACAATAGATCAATGTAGATCAATAGTAAATGATGGAGCAGGGTTTACTATAACTGATGGAAAAGCAACAATGTAGGAATTAAGTATACTTTATTATTATTATTAATACCTCCCACCTCGGGAGGTATTACCATACCATAAAAAATGGAGAAGTAAAATGAATACAGTTATAAGTATTTTTGTTTTTTTATATGGAATTATTATAGGAAGTTTTTTAAATGTATGTATTTATAGAATACCCAAAGGGGAATCAATAGCATATCCTCCATCTCATTGCAGTAATTGTAATAATAAATTAGGATGGAAGGATTTATTTCCAGTATTTAGTTTTTTGTTTTTAAAAGGAAAGTGTAGATATTGTGGAGAGAAGATTTCTATCCAATACCCATTAGTTGAGTTAGTAAATGGACTTTTATATTTAAGTTTATTCTTTAAGTTTGGGTTTGGTGTTAAGTTTATATTGATATGTTTATTTATATCATTGATTTTAGTCATTGGAATAATTGATTATAAAACTCAAGATATCTATGACAACACTATTTATGTTGGAGTTGGACTTGGAGTTTTGTATATTGGAGTTGAAAAATATTTAGGTGGAGTATCACCATTTAATTATATATTAGGAGCTGTAATAGCAGCTGGAATTCTTGCTTTAATAGCTGTAACAACTAAAGCTATGGGGTGGGGAGATGTGGAATTAGTATTTATAATAGGACTCTTTTTAGGATGGTCTAATGCATTATTGATGTTATTTATATCTATAGTATTAGGTGGGATAGTAGGAGGGCTACTATTATTAATTAAATATAAGTCTATAGGAGGACATTATATGGCATTTGGTCCTTATATAGCTTTAGCAGGATATATAACCTTGATGTATGGAAATGAAATATTAAACTGGTACTTAAAAATGTTTATTTAAGGTTTGAGGTGAAAGCATGTTTGAAAAAGACAAAATATCCATTGATATTTCTAGAGACAGAATAGTTATAGTTGTTGGAACTAAAACAAAGATAAAAAAGGCGACTATATTAGAAACACCTAAAGGTTCATATTTGCAAGATAGAATAGAAAATACAGAATTATTGTCTAATGTAATTAAAGATTATTTAGTGAAAGAAAAAATAAGAGTAAAAGATGTCTCCTTTACAGTAAAAGGGCAAGATATAATAACTAGGCACACAATACTTCCCCTTCTAGGAGAAGAACCTATGAGAGAAGCTGTAGCTTGGGAACTTAGACAATATCTTAATGATAGAATAGATGAATATTATTATGACTATGAGATTCTACAGGAGTTAGGTGAAGGTAAAGCAAAAAATGCAGATGTAATAATAGCAGCTGTAGAAATGAATAAAATAGATGCCTATGTTGAGATTGCAGAAAGATTAAATTTAGAGTTAGTAGCCTTAGATACTTATGCAACAATAGGTGCAAGGATGCTAAAGAGTTCAAAGGTATTTAAGGATAAAGAGGATGTTATAGGTTTAATAACCCTAAATAGTGATACAGCGTCTTTTCATATAGCTAGTTCTGGAAAGCTAGAAATAGAAAAGTATCAAAGCATGGGAATATTAGGGAATAATTTAGATCAGATAGAAAGCATAGAAGCTTATAATGAATATTTATATAAAATAGATTTAACTGAAGAAGATATTAACGAAGAAAGCACAAGTGTAAGAAGAATAGTAAATACAATAAGCTCCTATTTTAATTCCATAATTCAGTTTTATTCTGTTGGAAAAGTAAAAAAGAACTTAGACAGAATATATCTAATAGGAAGTGGGGCAAAAGTAAAAGGTGTTAAAGAAGAATTCTCAAATATTTTTAATACAGAAATAGTAGAGATAGATGATTTTAAAACCTTAAGGTATAATGTTAAAGTTCCAAGAAGTATAACTTTAAATGATTATTTTTACTCCTATGGATTAATGCTAAATAATAGTGAAAAGGAACTTAATCTACTACCTTATAACTTAAAGTTAAATGATTTACGAGGAAAGAAAAAAGCTGTTTATGTTGCTTCAATAATTTTTACATTAGTAGTATTTTTAGGGGGAATTGGATATTTAAAAGGGAAAGAAGTATATTTAAATTCCTCGAAAGATAAGTTGATAAATAAGATTAACAGCAATCAAGAGAATGTTGATAAGTTAAGCACACTTGAAAATGATATAAGTCTATATAACAGTCATATAGAAAAGGTAAAAGTATTAAATGAACAAAAGGACAAAAAGACAGATGACTTAATTCGCGATATTCAAAAGCTTATACCTGGAGAAGTTACAGTAAGCAGCTTTTCTATTACAGGCAGTAATATATCTATAAGCGGCGCTAGTAGTAATTATGATAAAATATCTGAGTTTTGGGCAAATGTTAGAGAAGATGCAAGATTTAAAAATTCTCACATTGCCAGCATAACTAAAGGGGAAGCATCAAGTAGCTTTACTTTAGAAATCCTTGTTCAAGGAGGGCAAAGCTAATGAAAAAGATAGATTTAGGTTTAAATAAATTAAGCCATAAAGAAAAAATACTATTATTAATAGTAGCTATAATGTCAGTCTTTTTTATTTATTATAATTATTTAATAATTCCAACCATGGATAAACTTGCCCCTTTAGAAACAGAAGTTGAAGCTTTAAGAAATAAAACTTTAAACTATGAAAATATAGAAAATAAAATAATTATAAAAGAAAAAGAGTATAATGAATTAAAAGATAAATATAATGAATCCGCTAGAGCATTACCAAAGATTGATAAATATCCAGAACTTTCTAAGGAGTTAAATGATTTGGCAAATAAAAACACAGCTACACTCCAAAGTATAGCAATGGAGAAAGGACAAGTGTATCAACAGGGAGATGCTTCTAAAGATACTAGTACTCCTTCAACCTCCAACAAGGGGGGATTAAGTACACAGAAGGTTACACTATCATTAAAAGGTGACTTTTCAAACATATTAAATCTAGTTAATGATTTAGAGAATGGATCAAGAATATGTGAAATTAATTCCATTACGTCAACAAAAGAAAGTTCAACTATAAATTTAACTTTCTACTATGCGCCAGGGGACATGGAAGAAAATTATGATTTTAATAGTGGAAGTTATGGAAAAGACAATATGTTTAATTAAAATCACTAAGATTGAGGTGATTTAGATGAAAAAGAAAAAAGGATTTACTCTAATAGAGATGATTGCGTCAATGGCTATGCTAGTACTTATATTTTCAGTAATAGCTTCATTGATGCTACTGGCAATTAAAACAAATGTGAGAAATGAGAAGGATTTAGATTCAAATAGTGTATCTAAGGCTTTTGTGGAACTAGTGAACTCTGATAAAAGTGCGGACTATAAAGTGAATACGTCTGGGAACATGTATATTTTAACTTTTGATAATATAACTGAGCTGCAAAGCATTTTTACAAGTGACTTTATTCCAGCTAAAACTTCTGTAATTAAAGCAGATAGTTTTGATGTAAGTACATTAAGTGGTACTAAAAAATATGCTATTAAAGTGAAGGTAACAATGAAAGATTCAACCTTAGGAATTTTACAATTTGATATAACATCTTGGAATTTAAATAAAGTAAGTACTAGTGAAATATCTAGAACTATATATTTAGCAGGGTGATGCTATGAATAAAGGAAGAAAAAAAGGATTCACTTTAATAGAAATGATAGCGGTTATAGCAATTTTAGCAATAACATTAATGTTAACATACACTCTTTTTAATAAAGCCTACAGTACACTTAATAGACAGGAACAAGAAAGTATAGTTTTAGATGAAGCAAGAAACTTTTCTTCAATACTTGAAGAGGATATGAAGTTAGCTTCCGATGTTAAAACAACTACTTTGATACCTGGGAATTATGGATTAGGTAGTTCTATTACAGTACTTACTGAGATAACTAATACATCAAGTGAAAAATACATTTATACAAAAGAAGCAACAAAAATAGTTAAATATAAAGTCTCAGGAAGTACAGCAACTAAAATGGCTACTTTAGCTAATTATGTTGTAGATGTACAATTAAGTCCTTTGGGAACTAAGTCTTATAAAGTATATATAAAAAGCAATCGTAAAGATATAGAAACAAGCTTTGAAACAGTAGTAACTAGAAGAATGATATAAGGGGGATTGGGATAGATGAAACATAGGAAAAAGAAAAAGGGGGCTTCATTAATAATAGTTCTAATGGTGTTGGCGGTAGCTATGATTTTTTCTAGTGTTACTTTAACAACTATCTCAAAAACTACTAAAGCTAATGCTCAAGAAAAGAAATCAGAAGATGTTCTTTTTTCAGCAGAATCAGGCTTAGAATATGGTATAGCTTGGTTTAATAAGAATAAAAGTGGGTTAGGAACTTACTTTAATGGAAAGCCAACAAATTCACTTGGACAAAAATATAATGTTATATACTCTGATAATATAAATTCATTAAGAGTGGAAGTTAGAGTTGTGGAAGTGATTTCTAATAAAAAATACATAATAGAGAGTATAGCAGGAAACAAGAAGGTTTCTGTATACATGGAGAATCAAGGAAGTAGTACGATCACTATAAATACAGCTGTTTATGGTAAGAATAACATTACGCTTGAGGGTGGATATGTTTTAGGTAATATAGAAACTAGTTCATTTAGTAATGGTTCTATTACGGCATCAAATGATGCTACAATAACTGGTACTGTGATTATACCTCCCAATGGTAATTTTAATATTTTTAATTGGACAATGGATTGGAAACAAAAACCCAATGTGGTTAGAAAAGATTCAGAAATCAATTATTTACCATTAGTTTTACCGACATTTCCTGATAAATCTACCTTGAATCAAAAAGCAAATGTATCACTTGCGGGTGGAGAAACAAATCCGTATTTCTCAATTAGTGGCAATAGTTATTATGATAGAATCACAATCGATAAAAATAGAACTTTACAAATAAATACTAATGGTGGCGATACAATTATAAGAATAGCAAACTTGGAAATGATACAAGGAAAAATAGTTATAAATGGTACAGGTAAAGTTTATCTTTACGTAGATAACTGTATAAGAGTAAAAGGATATGTAAATGTTGCGGGAAATAAAAATAACCTGGCAATATATTGTAATAATTCAAACACTCTTTCATTTGATAATGAAACCATAATTAATGGATCAATATATTTAAGTAATGCTAGTCTTGTTCTAGCTAATTCAGGTAGCGTTACTGGAGATATTGTTACATCTGGTACAAGTATACAACTTTCAGGCGCATCTAATAATCTACAAGTTATATATGCACCTAATGCTTCAATATCATTAGTAGGAGGGGCAAGTATTAAAGGTGCAGTTATAGGTAAATCAATATATTTGACAGGTGGTGCTAAGATAGAATTTACAAATCAATCTATAGATTTTCATCCCCCAACATCAGTTGAAGGCTCTAGTAACTATAAAAAAGGAAATCCAAACTATGAAAATAATTAATTTTTGAATGTATAATTTCTTGTGTGTGGAAAAATGCAAGAAATCATTCTTTATTGACAAGCTAATAACTATATTCTATAATAAGTATAATTTCAAAACAGATTACTCGTATATACCTAGGATATGGCTAGGAGTATCTACCAGAAACCTTAAATTTCTGACTATGAGTGAATTAATGTGTATTTATTATAGAGTCCATCGAAGGGCTTATTTTGAGCATATTAACTTCACTTGAGTTAATATGCTTTTTTTATTTCAAAAATGCAAGATAACTTGCAACGAAAATAGAAAATGCAAGAAAAATATTGGGTTATTTTTAAAATTTAAATTTTGAGGAGGAGTCTTTCATGGCAAGAATACTTAAAACAGCTTACACATTTGATGATGTTCTTTTAGTACCAAACAAGTCTGAAATATTACCAAAGGAAGTAACTTTAGCTACAAGTCTTACTAAAAAAATAAAACTTAATTTACCACTAATAAGTGCTGGTATGGACACAGTAACTGAATCAAAAATGGCTATAGCTATTGCAAGAGAAGGCGGCATAGGAATCATACATAAGAACATGTCTATAGAGGAACAAGCTAGAGAAGTTGACAGAGTAAAGAGACAAGAAAATGGTGTTATAACAGATCCTATATTCTTATCAGCTAATCACAGTGTACAAGAGGCTCTAGATTTAATGGCTCAATATAGAATATCAGGTGTTCCTATAACCTCAGCAGATGGAAAACTTATAGGAATAATTACAAATAGAGATGTAGTATTTGAAACAAATTTTGCTAGAAAAATAGATGAGGTTATGACTAAGGAAAATCTTATAACTGCATCAGAAGGTACTACTTTAGAAGAAGCTAAAGAAATACTTAAAAAACACAAAATTGAAAAACTTCCTTTAGTAGATCGTGAAGGATATTTAAAGGGGCTTATTACTATTAAAGATATAGAAAAGGTAAAAGCATTTCCTAATGCAGCTAAAGATTCTGCAGGAAGACTTCTTTGTGGGGCAGCTGTTGGAGTAACTGGAGATATGGAAGAGAGAGTTGAGGCTTTAGTTAAAGCTAATGTTGATGTAATAACTTTAGATACAGCTCATGGACATTCGTTTGGTGTTTTAAATGCTGTAAAAACTATAAAGAGTAAATATCCAGAGCTTCAAATAATAGCAGGAAATGTTGCTACAGCAGAAGCTACTAGAGATTTAATAGAAGCTGGAGCAGATTGTGTTAAGGTTGGTATAGGGCCTGGATCTATATGTACAACTAGAGTTGTTGCAGGGGTAGGAGTTCCTCAGTTAACAGCAGTTATGGATTGTGCAGAAGAAGGTAGAAAGTATGGAGTTCCTGTAATTGCAGATGGAGGAATAAAATACTCAGGAGATATAGTTAAGGCATTAGCAGCAGGAGCATCAGCAGCTATGATGGGATCTTTACTTGCTGGTTGTGATGAAGCTCCAGGAGAAATTGAAATATATCAAGGCAGAAATTATAAAGTATATAGAGGTATGGGATCTTTAGCAGCTATGAATAAAGGATCAAAGGATAGATATTTCCAAGAAGGAAATAAGAAACTAGTACCAGAAGGTGTTGAAGGAAGAGTCGCTTATAAAGGATATTTATCAGAAACTATTTACCAACTTATAGGTGGAATTAGATCTGGTATGGGATACTTAGGAGCAAGCACTCTTGATAAATTATATGAAACAGCAACATTTGTTGTTCAAACTTCAGCAGGACTTAAAGAAAGTCATCCACATGATGTTAATATAACTAAAGAAGCACCTAACTACAGCGTTAGTCAATAAGGAAACCTTGGAGGAGAAATAATGAATAAAGAGTTAGTTTTAGTACTTGATTTTGGTGGTCAATATAATCAATTAATAGCAAGAAGAGTTAGAGAATGTAATGTATATTGTGAAGTTCATCCATACAAATTAAGTGTAGATGAAATAAGAGAAATGAATCCAAAGGGAATTATTTTCACTGGTGGACCTAACAGTGTATATGGTGAAGATTCTCCTTTATGTGATAAAGCTATATTTGAATTAGGAATTCCTGTTCTTGGTATATGTTATGGGTCACAACTTATGGCTCATGTTCTTGGAGGAAAAGTTGCAACTGCTCCAGTAAGTGAATATGGAAAGACAGAAGTAAGTGTTAATGTTGAATCTAAGCTATTTGAAGGGGTATCACCATCAACAATCTGCTGGATGAGCCACACTGACTACATAGAAAATGCTCCAGAAAATTTTAAAATAGTAGGAAACACTCCAGTTTGTCCAGTAGCTGCTATGGAAAATGCAGAAAAAAATCTATATGCAGTTCAATTCCACCCAGAAGTTATGCATACACAAGAAGGAACTAAGATGTTATCAAACTTCGTATACAATGTTTGTAACTGTTCTGGAGATTGGACAATGGATTCCTTTGTTGAAAGAACAATAACAGAAATCCATGAAAAAGTTGGAGATGGTAAAGTATTATGTGCTTTATCAGGTGGAGTTGATTCATCTGTTGCAGCAGTTTTACTATCAAAAGCAGTAGGAAAACAACTAACTTGCGTATTCGTTGACCATGGTTTACTTCGTAAAGATGAGGGAGATGAAGTTGAAGCAATATTTGGACCAGAAGGACAATATGACCTTAACTTTATCCGTGTAAATGCTCAAGAAAGATTCTACGAAAAATTAAAAGGAGTAGAAGAACCAGAGCAAAAGAGAAAAATCATTGGGGAAGAATTCATAAGAGTATTTGAAGAAGAAGCTAAAAAAATAGGGACTGTTGATTACCTAGTTCAAGGTACAATATATCCAGACGTTATAGAAAGTGGTCTTGGAGATTCAGCTGTTATAAAATCTCACCACAACGTTGGAGGACTTCCTGACTATGTTGACTTTAAAGAAATAATCGAACCACTAAGAGCATTATTTAAAGATGAAGTACGTAAAGCAGGACTAGAACTAAACATCCCTGAAAAACTAGTATACAGACAACCTTTCCCAGGACCAGGACTTGGTATCCGTATAATAGGAGAAGTAACTGCAGAAAAAGTAAGAATAGTTCAAGAAGCAGATTATATATACAGAGAAGAAATCGTAAAAGCAGGAGTAGACAAATCAATAAATCAATACTTCGCAGCTTTAACTAACATGCGCTCTGTTGGAGTTATGGGAGACGAAAGAACCTATGACTATGCTATAGCACTACGTGCAGTAACAACTAGTGACTTCATGACAGCAGAATCAGCTGATCTTCCATGGGAACTACTAGGAAAAGTAACTACAAGAATAATAAACGAAGTAAAAGGCGTTAACCGTGTATTCTATGATTGCACAGGGAAACCACCAGCTACTATAGAGTTTGAATAGCATCCACAAGTCTGGGAAGCCTTATAAATAGGGCACTCCCGGACTTTTCTTTTGCCTCTGCTACTACTTTGCTACTAAGAAATATTCTTCATTCTTTTAGATATTAGTAGAAAACAAGTTTTCTGGTGATAAGATTTTGCAGATACTGTCTGCAAAATTGATGTTATTAGCATCTTGTTGGCTTCAACAAAATGATTAAATAATTTTTCGAATTGGCATTTGGATAACATTTCCGGATGCTTTTTCTTTTGGTACTTCAGATTCTATGACTGGTGGAATACCTGGCACACCTACGGGTGGTTCTGGTATTGGATTAGTGACCCCAACAAGTGATTCAAGACTATGCACCAATGCCTGCTGTTTGTGTGGAAATAGGTGAGAGTAAGTATTGAGTGTTGTGGATACCTTTTCGTGTCCAAGTCTGTCGGCAAGCATGAGAGCGTCACAGCCTTGATTGATTAACAAACTAGCATGACTATGGCGGAGATCGTGAATTCGTATTTTTTTAATGCTAGTTGTCTTGCATCCTCGTTGCATCTCGTGTGCGAGATAGGATTTTGTGTAAGGGAATAGTCTATCCTTTGGACGAGGCATATACATGGAATTCATATACTCTGTTAGTTCCTGGCAAAGAAAATCAGGAATAGGAACAACACGTTTGCTCTTTTTTGTCTTAGGGGTAGAAATAATATCTTTCCCATGACTACGTGAATAAGACTTACAAATACGGATTGTCTTATCAACTAGATTAATATCTTCTGCTGTTAGAGCAAGTAATTCTCCTTCTCGCATACCTGTCCAATAAAGAACTTCAAAGCATAAATACGAAACAGCTTTGTCTTTAATACCTTCCCGAAAAGCAAGATATTCATCCAATGTCCAGAAGTCCATTTCCTCGGCATCACTTCGTCCCATACTTCCGGCCTTCCCACATGGATCGGTATTAAGGTCATAGAAACGTTTAGCATAATTCATAATACAGTTCATTTGATTGTTGATGGATTTTAGATAAGTGGGCTTGTAGTTGTACTCGTCCTTCATAAGTTTTGTCTGCCATCTTCGAATATCAGTAGCTTTAATTTCGTTAATTGGAATCTTGCTAAAGAATGGAAGAATCTTTGTTTCGTAGATATTACGCTTATGCTGGATGGTGGAATCTTTTAATCTTCCTTCCATATCCTCAATATAGGATTCATATAGTGATTGAAATGTCATATCGGGATTACATGCCTGTTTCTCTAGAAATTCTCTCTCAAATGTTAAGGCTTCCTTTTTGGTGGCGAATCCTCGTTTCCACTTTTGCTTGTTGTTGCCTTGCCAATCCGTATAATAGAATTTGGCAAACCATTTACCAGTTTTATCATCTTTGTAAGCTGGCATAAAATCATCTCCTTTATAATGAATTAGTCATCTGGAACGAATAAATGTTCCCAATGCATTTATCTAAAGGCTATGATATAATCTACTTGTCTAGGGTGATTACATCAGCCGTTTAGGTTGAATCACTTACATAGTAGCTCCGGTGCTCAATTTCTTTTGCAAAAGAAATTACATTGGGGCTATTTTTTCGTTATTTCTTATTTATTCTTATCATCTTCTGTTGAAAATGGGTTTTTCCAACGATATGCTTGGTTGCCCAGTTCTGATGTGTATTCTTCTAAGTCTGGTCTTTCAAACATTGGAGTCAAAGTACTGGATGCGTAATAAGCAATGGTTTCTGCTTGCCAGTCCATGTATCTGTCAATACTTAATTTTCCATTATATAACTGGTCCATTTTTGCTTTCCAGTTTTCTAAAAATAGGCAAAAGTCCATATCGTATTTGCTGGCTCCTTTTCCGTCAACGGAGATAGAAGCTTTCCATTCTTTATCTTCTGGTGGTTTTGCAATATCTAGTTTCATAGTAAAATCATAAGTTTCTTGGATTTTAAATAAAACATTGATTACATCCGCAAAGGATTCTAACATGTACTTGTTTCTATAGGAATTTCTTCCGTCAATCCCAACATTCATACCATCTTGATGCTCTGGTGTAGATAGTAATTCTCGAAAATCTATGTCTAGTGCGATTGCAATATCTTTAATGATAGACATTGAAAAATCAGTTTGACCAGATTCATAATTTTGAACGGTTCGTTCTGTTTTATCAATAAGTTCCGCTAATTTTTTCTGGCTAATCTTTTTTTCTTTTCTTTTTCTCTTAATAGTATCTGCAATTTGTTCTGGGCTTAGTGCTTGAGATGCCATTGTGTTCACTCCTTTACACGAAATATATTTACATTAAAAGTACTATTTGTAACTTTGTGAAAAGTATATAACAGATTAACACGAAAGTCAAGTTCGTGTTTTGGAAGAAAATCTATTGACAACACGAAACGAATGAAATATACTGTAAACACGAAAACAGATTGCGTGTTTATGAATAAGATAGCAAAATGTTTAATGATATGATGAAAGGAGATTGCGTATGGTAGGAATGAAAGAGACTTTTATTGAAGTTGATGAAGTACAACAGATGCTTGGAGTTGGCAAGACAAAGGCGTATTCCATTATCAAAAAGTATAATGCAGAACTTGCTGCAAAAGGATTTTTAATTATCCGAGGCAGATGTCCAAGAAAATACTTTGAACAGAAGGTATATGGATATGCAGATTACTACAATCCGGCTGATGATCTTGAAAAAAATCAGTCAATGGTAGCAGAAGATGGTAACTATGAAGCAAAAGAAAAAGCCCTTACCGATTAGGGAAAGGACTTGATAGTAACAAGCCGGAACTTGTTCTATGTATCTCGCAAATACAGTATAACAAAGGACTCCGGCTGTTACAATCAGAACTTTTGTTCATAGGAATGAAACGATTAACAGTATATTAGCCGTAACGGCAGGAGGAGAATTTATGTATTTTAAAGAACAAAATATTTTATTATGTGCCATTGACCATGGATTTTCAACAATTAAGACGCCACATTTTATATTTGACAATGGGGTAGAAGAAATTGGTACAGAAGCAACATTAGAAGCTAAGACCATGGAGTGCAAAGATACTTTTTATAAAATCGGAGAAGGAAGACTTCCTATGAAAGACACTAAAATAGAAGATGAAGATTATCTTTTGCTCACCTATGCGGCAATTGCAAAGGAAATCGAATATTATGGTTTGTCTAGTGAAGATGGGATCAGGGTCGTAGTTGCAGCAGGACTTCCATTTACCAGATTTGGGGAAGAGAAGCTTAGCTTTAGTAATTATCTAAAAAGAGGAGTTGTAACCTTTGTATATGAAGGGAAAACGTATTTCATAGAAATTGAAGAAGTTCTATTATACCCACAGTGTTATGCAGCAGTAGCAAATATTTTAGGAAAGCTGGCACCGAATCAGCTGATTGTAGATATAGGTTCTAAGACCATTGATATTATTCATAACAAGAATTATGTTCCAGTGGAACGGGAATGTATCACCATCCCAGAAGCATTAATTAATTGTATGGCTAACGTCAATAAAGCAGTATTTCGAAGGAAAAACCGTTATCTGGATGAAAGTGATATTCAGGATGTGATGATGACTGGAACATCCAATCTTCCAAAAGAAATCACGGAAATTGTACAGGATCAGCTTTGCATCTTCGCTGAAAACGTAGAAGCTCAGCTGAAAGAAAATGGGTTTGATCCAGAACTAACGCCAATTGTGTATGTAGGCGGCGGAGCTACTGTAATGAAATTATTTGGAAGAATTAGAGGCGCAAATATCTGTTATCAAGAAGATGTAAAGGCAAATGCCATTGGTTATGAATATCTGGCATTACAGAAAGCGGACAGGTGGTTGCGTGAGTGATAAGGATATGTTTCAGACAGTACCTTTTCGCTTAAACCTAAATCATGACGAAGATGCTTTGGTCTGGAAATTATTATTATCCATAGACGAAGAGCCAAGGAAAAGTCTCTATGGAGACAGAAGCAAGTTTATTAAATGGGTTTTAGCGAAATATGCCAGAGATGAATTTGATTTTGACGAAGCAAAGGGAAAACTGGATTCTTTGAAAAAGGAGTTCATACAGTCGGCTCAGTATGAACTCATAGAGGCAGTTCAAAAAGAATCTGGGTCGATTATGGGAATGCTTGAAAAAGAAGTGGAGCTTGCTGTAACAAAAGCAGTAACAGAGGTTCTAAAAGTAGTGGTAGCTGGTGGAGTATCAGTTGCTCTTCCAGTAGTAACAACAGCGGAGCAGAGTAACAAAGCAGTTCGGACAGAGGTAACTGTTCCGAAAATGGGTATTCTCCCAGAAGCGGATGGAAATGACGAACTTCCTACTTCAGCACTAAGCTTTTTGAACGGCTTCTAAGGATTGGAATTGCTTATATTTATGATAAATAGTTGGATTTGAGGATGAAAACAGTGATACAAAAGGTATTACATCCACAAATTCATATCTCAATTTGTAATAACAGTCCCAGTGGCAGTGATACAAATTGTAATAAGTACAGATGGAATTATCACATTCTGTGCTTACAATATAACAGGGGTATTAGGGGATTGCGGTCCCCTAACCAGATTTTGTTTAACGCCCTGCGTTATACGTATCTGGCAAAATCTATCTTTAGGTGGTTTTGTAAAGGATGTAAAAGAACCAAAACAAAAGCAAAGCACAGATAAAAAGGAGGTGCAGCTTATAGGTCGAAGGAAACAAATGGTCGAACCGAGAAGAAATTTTACGATTCGATTATCGGAATTAGAAGAGAAGCAGATGAAGTTGGATGCCGAGGCAAATGGATTAAACCCCAGTGAGTATGTTAGGGAATTAATTCTTCATGGTGGTTCAATTGATACTTCATTTGCGTTGGACAGAAGAAATCTTATCAATCAGATTTCTTCTGTTGGTAATAATATTAACCAATTAACACGACTGGCTAATACCAATAAGCTAGTTAGTGATTCTATATTAAAACAGGTAGTGGATTTACTAAAAGAAATCCAAAAATTAATGATGGAGGTGATAAAGAAATGGCGATAACCAAGGTCGGATGTATGAAGGCTAGTAAGAAAAAACAAAAAGACATTCATCTGAAGAACAGTATCAATTATATTTTGAATCCTATGAAACTTGGAATGGTCAATCTGGCGGGCGGTATTAACTGCCCGTTGGAAATTGCATAAGAGCAGATGAAGGCAACCAAGGAGATGTTTCAAAAAACTGGTGGAAGGCAGGGGTATAGCTTAATTATTTCACTTAAGCCGGGAGAGGGAACACCTGAGATTATGTATGATATAGCAATGAGATTTACTGATATTTTCCTAAAAGGCAAGTATGAAGCAGTTGTAGCAGTTCATACAGATAGAGCTCATCTACACGCACATATTGTATTTAACAGTATTGATATGACAGAAGGATATAAGTTCCAATATCATAACGGAGACTGGAAGCACATTTTACAACCCATAACAAATCAGCTATGTGAGGAGTATGGACTTGAGATAATGCCGGCAGAATATAGCGAAGATCCTAAGAATATGTCAAGACCTGAGTGGGAGAGGGAACAATCCTATTCTACACTGATAAAAGGTGATGCATTTTATTGTGCAATATTGGCAGAGAGTAATCAGCATTTTATATTTCTACTAAAAAGTTTGGGATATGATGTAAAAGAAGGTAAACATATTGCGGTTAAGGCTCCAGGGATGAAACGTTTTAAACGTATTGATACTATAGACGAACAGTTATCGAAAGAAAATCTAGATATATTAATTCGTTATGGAGACAGTAAGAGTGCTAGACCGAAGGTCAATACCTTTAATCCAATCTATGTGAAACGTGCCAAATTGTCACAGTTTCAAAAGAAGTATTACGCGAGAATGTACCGCTTGAGACTAATTGAGAAAAAGCGATTTAATTATAAATCAGCATATTATTATGAGTCTATCAAGCAGATGCATTTACTACAAGAAGAGTATCTATTGGTGGTAAATAATGATGTGAATTCATTCACAGATTTATTGAACCTGACCAATGAGCTTCAGCAGGATCTAAAAGATGTGGAGACGGAACAAAACCAAATGTATTCTAATCATGGCATTGAGAAACGTAAATGCAAGGAGGTTGAAGATTTTGAAAAGTTCCGAAGTAATGAGCCTGAGTATAAACGTGAATTAGAAGCGTTAAAGGAACGAAAGGGCAAGATTAAAGATCAGATTCAGATTGCGGACAGATGTTATAAGAAGGAATTATCTAGGGCAGAAGAAGTACTGGAACGAATGATACCAGTTGGTGATATGGAGGATATTGGTGATATCTATGATGTGGATGTGCCAGAGAATCCGTATAAGGAAGCTGCTGTGAAGGTAGAAGAAGTAATTGCACCAAAACAAATAGCACCGGTGGTAGAAGCGGTAATAGAACCCATGATAGAACCAAAGTCAATGATAATTCCAGAATCTGTTATTAAACCGATAACGGAAATAGTTGATGTGGTAGAGAATGAGGCGAAAATAAATTTTGAGATTGAGGAAACTTTATTATATATTCCACAAAACACTGCTCAAGAAATTAGGGAATTACCAAAGACACTAGATGAATACCAAAGATTGTCATTGCAAGAAAAAGCAGAAAGATTCCCATTTGAAAAATATACGGATGATAAGGCATTTGATTATTTTATGAATTATTTGACGGAGATTGGCAGCAATATGGGATTTAGCGAAGCATATGATGAATTTGCTGAAATATCAGAATTTTACGATAAGATGCAGGAACAAAAACTGGTTGAGCATGAAATTGAGAAATCAATGTATTTATGTGATGAAATGGGTATGTCTTCGGAATTGTTCAAACAGGCAAATGCGGATATAAGAGCAATGGTCTTTCATCTGGATGAACTGGATTATAAGGTTGGAATTAAGGTATATCGAGGAGTTCTTGAAAAGCTAGGAATACAGAAAGATTTGATGGAAGTCTATGAGGAATTTGACGAGGTTTATAAGGAAAGTGTGACAGATAAGAAGAAAGATGAAAAGGAATGGAGGAGATAAGAGAGAGCTGGCTGGTACTGTGGGGGTATTTTCGATTTTGAGTAACTTTTCATGAAGCACCCTATACAAAAGTACACGAAGGATGTATCTGAAATTGTACCAGAAGTAAAAAATATTGAGACAAAGAAGGATGGTAAATCAAGATAGGAGCATAACTAGTAAGTATCATTATAGTGACGATTGAATTTATTTCTGCTTAAACAGAATGTAGGAGTGTTTTTAAATAAATTGTAACAATTTGCAAAAATGATAGAAAACTCAGTATAAAAATTCAAGATTTTAAAATATTGACAACTAAATGGTAATGTGTTAGTATAATAATACTCTTTGCGCTGCATTACATTTCTTATATGAGATGCGAGATCAACAGTACAATCTGAGCAGGCGATGAACCTTGTTTTTAATGAGGTCATGGGGCTGGGCCGCAATATGTGGCAGCAGAATGTGATATTATACACATCTGTGGGACAGTAGTATGTTCCATAGGTGTGTTTTTTTATACCAAAAGGAACAAAATGAACTTGAATGGAGTGCCATAGAGCTATCAATCGAATGCCAAATAGGCTAAACGGAGGTAAATTTTATGACAGACTACAAACAAAACATGGCGGGACTAAGCTCCGCCGAAGCTAAGAAACTGCAGGACAGATATGGTAAAAACGAATTGACTCCACAAAAGAAAGAAAGCTTCATCAAGAAGATCTTTCATATCATTTGTGAGCCAATGTTTTTACTGTTGATTGTTGCTGCAGTTATTTATTTTATCCTTGGTGAGCCAAGAGATGGTGCTATCATGTTGATTTTTGTTTTAGGTATTATCAGCATTGATGTTATTCAAGAATGGAAAACGGATAAAACTTTAAATGCGTTAAAAGATCTATCAGCGCCCCACGTCACGGTTATTCGTGATGGAAAAGAAACAGTAATTGCAAGTTCTGATCTTGTACCTGGTGACTTAATGATGATTTACGAGGGAGTGAAAATTCCGGCTGATGGTACTGTGATAAAATGCAGTGCCATTTGCGTAGATGAATCTTCTCTTACTGGTGAGGCAGAAGGAGTTTGGAAGATTACTAAAGAAAACGCAGAGCCTACGAATGATTATTGGCGTAAAGATTATTGCTATGCGGGAACGTTGGTAACACAAGGAACAGCAACTGTATTGGTCGATAAAATAGGTGCAACGACCGAATATGGCAAAATTGGAGCAAATGTAGCCACAGCACCAAATGAAGATACCCCTCTCCAGAAACAAACAGGTGGTTTGGTAAAGGTTTGTGCAGGAATCGCAGCTGTATTGTTTGCACTTGTCGGAGTGGTTACCTATTTTAATATTCCTGATCATGTTTTTGGGGATAGAATTATTGAAAGTATTCTTTCTGGCATTACGCTTGCGATGGCAATGATACCTGAAGAATTTCCGGTTATTTTAACCGTATTTTTATCTATGGGAGCTTGGCGCTTGGCAAAAAAACAATCCCTTGTGCGTAAATTACCATCTGTTGAGACTTTAGGTGCAGTATCTGTACTATGCGTTGATAAGACAGGAACAATAACCATGAACCAGATGACGGTGCAGAATACATGGGCATTGAGTGATGATACATATTCTCTCATTGAAACTATGGGACTTGGTTGTGAGACAGATGCTTATGATCCAATGGAAAAAGCAATGTTAAGTTATTGTGATAATCATGGAATTTCGAAAGAGCATTTGTTTGGCGGAGAACTTATTACAAAGTATGCCTTTACAAATGAACTGAAAATGATGGGGCATGTATGGCGCAGAAATGGCGAAATCATCATTGCTGCTAAGGGATCGTCAGAGCGAATTTTGACTGTCTGCAATATGTCTAATAACGATCTAGAGATTGCTGAACAGAAAATCATTGAAATGTCTAAGGAAGGATTACGTGTTATTGCTGTAGCTACTATGAAGCCACAGACCGAAAAAGACATTCCAGAAAAAATCACAGATTGTTCGCTTACGCTTCTTGGATTGATTGGACTTGCCGATCCTCCGAGAGAGAGCGTAAAAAGTGATATAGCTGTCTGCAACAAAGCGGGTATTCGTGTAGTAATGATTACAGGAGACAATGGTATTACAGCCTCCTCCATAGCAAAAAAAATTGGTATGCCAAACAGTGATCATATTATAACTGGAGATATGTTAAATGAAATGAGCGACGAAGAACTATGTGAAAAAGTTAAGGACGTAAGTATCTTTTCCCGTGTTGTTCCAGAGCATAAAATGCGTATTGTAAAAGCATTTAAAGAAAATGGAGAAATTGTAGCAATGACAGGTGATGGTGTAAATGATGCACCGGCACTGAAATATGCAGACATTGGTATTGCAATGGGTAAGCGTGGTAGTGAGGTATCAAGAGAAGCTGCTGATTTAATACTAATGGATGATAATTTTACAACAATTGTTGAAACAGTGAAAGATGGTAGAAGAATATATGATAATATCCGTAAGGCGGTCGGATATGTTTTCACAATTCATATTCCAATAGCATTTGCATCCCTTTTAGCACCAATTTTAGGAATAACACCTGCAGCGATTCTTCTTCTGCCTCTTCATGTTGTTTTGCTGGAATTGATTATAGATCCAACCTGTTCCATCGTTTTAGAGCGTCAACCCGCTGAAACAGACATTATGGATAGGAAACCTCGCAATCCGAAAGAGAAACTGTTAAATACTGGCATATTTATTAAAAGTATTATTCAAGGACTTGTTATTTTTGCAGCTTCTTTTGGCGCTTACTTTACCACTCTTGGTGGTAATCCGGATAATGCACCATTAGCTCGTGCAATGGGTCTTGCAATTATTATGCTTTCTAATCTATTTTTGGTTCAGGTTAATAGCTCGGATCACGATTTTGCGTTTCAATCGATTGCTCGTCTTGCAAAGGATAAGGTAATGTGGGCGGTTAATATTTTCACGGTCCTTGGACTGCTCATTATCCTCTATACACCTGTTAACCATTTCTTAAAATTTGAACCATTATCAGTTAGTCAGTTATTTGGTGCAGTAGGAATTGCAGCGGTAGCTGTAATGTGGTATGAACTTGTGAAACTAGTAAAGAAAATTATAAAATGATAAATGTTTTAACATTTAATAAAATAGCTTACTTGATATCTGACGGTATTGTGTTTTGAAGGTTTCGTCAGATATTGAGGGTTTATGATTAGTCAATTAAATATCTTTGTTGAAAAAATAATGTACAAATTCAAAAAACAATACCCCTTCCCTGTGAGAGGAGATACAATAATGATTGATAAAATATTAGAGAGTAAAAATATAGTACACAAGGCATTAGATGTAGCTTGGGTGCGTAACCAGACAATATCTGAAAACATTGCAAATGTTGATACTCCTAATTATAAAAGAAAAACAGTATCCTTTGAAGAACAATTGCATCAAGAAATGAGCAAAAGTGATTTTGAAAATAGTGATGTAAAAAACATTGATATAAAAGTAGCAGAAGAAAATACTAATTTTAGTTATAGACTTGATGGAAATAACGTAGATATAGATACAGAATCTGTAGCGTTAGCCGAAAATTCAATTCGCTATAATGCTTTGATGCAGAGCGCAGGATATTCTAATATTAAACTCGTTTTAGGTATTAAATAAAACATAAACACTTCTCTATAATATTGGTATTGTAACATTTTCGCTATGAATTGTAGCAAGTGAACTTTCAACATAAATTCAAAAAGGGAGTGATAACTATGAGTTTTTTTTCTAAATCATCAAAAGGACATCATTATAAAAAAGGCAATAACGGGTACAATCATTATGGACAAAAAGGAGTTTTAGGTAATCTTTTTAATACTGTTTTTTCAGGAAGTCATTCAAGGAATCATCATGATCCTTATTACCAACCATACCAAAATCAGCAAATGAATCCTAATCAACCAATACAAATGAATCAGTCTATGCAAAATCAGACCATAGGTCAGCATAACAATTTGATTTGTAGTAAATGTAATTCTAAAATTCCTGCGGGTTCGAAATTCTGCTTGGAATGTGGTGAAAGGGTAAATTTGGAATTGACGTGCCATAATTGTAAGGAAAAGCTTTTGCCAAATGCAAAATTCTGCATGAATTGTGGAACAAAGATATAGAAAAAGGAGAATCAATGAATAAAGAAACACGAAATACAAAACAAGCAATATGGGTGCTATGGATTATCATGGGATTGAACTTTGGAGTTGCTATTTTTAAAATTGCCATAGGAACAATCGCAAATAGTGGAAGTATTATCGCAGATGGATATCATTCTTTAAGTGATGGAAGCGGCAATATTGTAGGAATTGTTGGTTTGTCTATTGCCGGTCGTCCTATAGACAATAATCATCCATATGGGCACAAGAAATTTGAAACTATTTCAAGTATGATAATAGGGATGTTATTATTTGTTGTAGGAAGTAAAGTTGCATTTAATTCTATTACTAATATAATACATCCAAAAACACCTGAGATATCCATGATTAGCTTTGTTGTAATGATTAGTACATTGATAGTAAATATTTTTGTTGTTATATATGAACGATCACAAGGGATAAAACTATCAAGTTATGTTTTAGTATCTGATTCGGAACATACAAAAAGTGATGTACTTATCACATGTGGGGTTATTGTTACAATGATTTTATTGCAAATGGGCGTTCCCCCAATTATAGATGGATGCGTATCATTATTAATTTCATTGTTTATATTTAAAGCAAGTTTTGAAATATTTATGGAAGCAACCAAAACATTAACAGATTCAGCGGTTCTGAATAGTGAAGAAATATATGAAGTAACAATGTCATGTGAAGAAGTAAAAGAGTGTCATAAGATAAGAAGTAGAGGAAGAAAAGATGAAGTATTTATAGACCTGCATGTATTGGTTATCCCAGATATGAAAGTTTCTGAGGCACATGCGTTGCAACATAAAATTGAAAATGTACTTAAATCAAAATTTGGTAGCCAGATTTCAGCCATAATACATGTTGAACCATATTACGAGTCTGTTTAATAAATTAATTTGTTATGAATGTTATGAAACCCTATATTGCCAGTTGGGAAACTATCTCAATATGTAATGTGAGAAAAGTATTCCAACAAAATAGTAGGAGGTGTCCACTGTGAAAATAAAAGAATATCTTACTAAAAAGAAATCTTTTTTTCGAAAAACAAGTTTTTCTTGTAATACAAAATATACCCTTTTTCTTTGCGCTATAATTGGCTTCATAGCTATTTTGTTATGGTTAATTGATTTTCTTGTGTCAATAATTTAGAATCCCTGAAAATTAATAGGCATGGAAAAGACATCATAAAAGGAGTAGAAATACAGTATTATGATACTAGCATTTAACTCAGAATATTTGGAAAAGCAGATTGATGGGTATAAGGTCGTTTGTTCTGTAGGGGAAGGTCGATATGGAAAGTGCTATTTTGCATCTTCTCCATCAGGGTCACCTGTAATAATTAAGCGTTTTAAATCCAAAATGCTTAAGAAGTATAAAGAAAAAAATATACACGAAGCAGTCATCCTTTCACAGCTCAAACACGAAAAAATTCCAGAATTGTTAGGAGTAATAAATAATAAAGGATTTTATGCCTTTGTTTTGGAATTTAAGCCGGGCAAGACGATTGAAGAAATGCTATTCAAGCAAAATTATACATTCAACGCTTCAGAGATATATAATATAGGATTTCAATTAATTGAGGTTATTAAGTACTTACATTATAACGGTGTGGTTCACAGAGATATTAGGTGTGCCAATGTTTTGTATGACGGTAATAATATTTCTCTTGTGGATTTTGGATTAGCCAGATGGATTGATGGCAAGCAATATAAATGTGATATTGACTTTTCTTATTTTGGTGATTTGTTGTTATATCTTATATATTCTACCTTTGAAAAGCCTAAAAAAAGCAAAAAGTACGCATGGTATGAAGAATTACGTATTACCTGCAATCAAAAATTATTTATAAAAAGACTTCTAAGATTAGAGCCTCCTTACAGCGATATAATTGAAGTGAAATGTGATTATATAAAATATTTTAAACCCAAAGAGACCACCATTTAAAGTAAATGTAAGCTTTTGTACGTAAAATATTTGGCGAACCGCTTAGGGATTTATATTTACTGGATATTTACTTAAACTTAATTTTGTTCTGAAGGAGGGTGAGAATTTGAAGTGGTATCGTGATATGCTTTTCCCATATTTGATGAAGATAAATATTGGGAAACCGTCAATTATGAAATACCGTAAACATTTGTTGAAAAGTGCAAAAGGAAATATCTTAGAAATCGGAATCGGTACGGGAACAAATCTTACGGTATATCCAAAGGTAATTTCCAACCTCACAGCGATTGACCCTTATGTGAGAGAATTACCCCAATCTGGTATTTTTGTGACAATAATACCAGAAAACGCCGAAAGAATGAGTTTTGAAGATAATACCTTTGATACCGTTGTTTCGACATTTTCCCTTTGCAGTATGAATAATCTTGCTAACGCATTAACGGAAATTAATAGAGTATTGAAGCCAGGTGGCAGACTACTGTTTCTTGAGCATGGAAAAGCAACGAATAAACCTTGTAAAATATTGCAAAAGATTTTTAATCCCCTGTATAACATATTTGCTTATGGTTGCAACATTACGCGGGATTATGTGGAAGAACTGAAGTGTGCAGAATTTAATATAGTTGAATACAAAATCCATAAAGCGAGGGTTTATCCGAGAACACTTGTTGGATATTTATATGAAGGAATAGCAGAAAAATAAAGGGAGGGGAGTACGCTGCATATGTACAAGATGATTTATAACCTTACGATGTTCAGAAATAAAAAATTGTTTACAGCAAAATATGGCAGTGATTTTTGGCACAAATTCAAAAAACGTTCCTGTGAGTTACTGCATGAGATTTTGCAAAAAACTCCAGATATAGGGAAGAGTGTTTTTTCATTTAATTACAAGTTTGCTCCTGCATACATAGCATGGTACAAAACCTTTTTGGAACTTGGAATATCACAGAATGAAACCATTAAGAACATCTGGGCAATGAACGAAAAAATGGTAACTACCATTCCTAAGGCAATTCTACATGTAACAGGAAAAACGTATTTCAATAGTTTTCGTAAAAAAGCTAATGAACACCTTATTCGGCAGAATGATAATAAACTTCATCCTTATGACTGGCAGATTGAGTTTCGTAACATTGATGTAAATTGCTTTGAAATCGATATAAAAACCTGTGGTATTAAAAAACTTGCACATGATTTCGCTGCGGACGAACTTTTGCCGGGCATTTGTAGAATGGATTATCTATTTGCAAGCCTTATGAAAAACGGTTTTACACGCACCAAAACGTTGGGCGATGGTGATGACTGTTGCAACTGTCATTATGAAATAACAGGAAAATGTGAATGGTCACCTGAAAAAGGATTTATTGATAGAAAGTAGGGATTAGATTGCAGAGGGATGTATTTTCAAAAACACAAATTAAAGGGTTGAGAGTTGAACTGGATAAACAATTTTTATGTGCTGACAAGATTTATAAAAAAGCTTGTCGCATTCTTGTGAAAGAAATAAATGAAATGAATGATCGTGGAAATAAGATGATAGGTGTCCATCTAAAGAAAAGTATCCTTCCCGGTTATGCTTGCTACAAAGCATTAATCAATTCTGGAATAGAAAAGAAGATAGCAATTGATTTTGTAGAAAGGTTAATGTGTAATTCTGCACAAAAAATGGCTAAGATTTGTAAATTACTAAGTACAAAGAAATATGGATTTAAGGTATTCAATGTGTTGTTTAAGCTTGGACTTAAAATTGGTTTTCCAAAAGAAGGATGGACAATAGAATGGATGGAAAATAATAAGCAGTGCATTCGTTTTAATATTACGACATGTCTATACTGCGAGGAACTTAAGAAAAGAAATGCGCTGGAACTTTGCCCAGTATTTTGCAAAACCGATCATGTAACATATGATCCGCTTGCGCCATCCGTTATATTTGAGAGAAATGAAACTCTGGCAAAAACAGGAACAAAGTGTGATTTCTGTTTTAGAAAAGGACGGATATGATTAAGGGATAAAGTCAAGAATGAAATTCCATTTATTCACTTTGATAAGAGCATATTATATTTGGAAACGAAGGAGAGACGTCGGTTTACTCCTTTGTTTTTCTATGTAAGAATAATTACTATATATTCATTTTAAGGTGTTAAAGTATGGTAAAGAGGAGTGTTAGATATGAATGTACTAATAGTTGAAGATGAACAACAAATTGCTTGTTTCATAAAAATGGAACTAGAACATGAAGGATATATGGCTTTAATTGCCATTGATGGCAGAGAAGCAATTGAAAAAGTTAAAACTATTCAGTTTGATATTATTCTACTTGATATTATGATACCATTTATCAATGGAATTGAAGTATGCAAACGTATTAGAGAATTTTCTAATATACCAATTATCATGCTGACCGCAAAGGAAGATATTTCTGATAAGGTTATCGGTTTAGATAGTGGTGCAAATGATTATATTACAAAACCATTTGATATTGAGGAACTATTTGCCCGAATGCGAGTGGTAACAAGAGTTCAGAATGTAGAACAAACAAAAAAACTTACTGCTGATGGAATTGTAATGGATATCGAAACGCATGAGATAATTTGTAATGATAAAAAGGTGGAGTTGACTAAAAAGAGTTTGATGTGCTTGAACAACTTCTCTGTAATAAAGGAATTGTAATGAGTCGGAGTCGTCTTTTACAAACGGTATGGGATTACGATTATTTTGGTGATAGCAACGTGGTAGATGTAACCATTAAGCACATGCGAATTAAATTGGGAGATAATCAACATAGAATAATTTCTACGGTACGTGGATATGGATACGTCATTAGGAGGTAACAGGGTGAAAATCAAATTACTGTTTCGAAAACTTACGATTACAAGAAAGTTTACCTTGTTTTATGCCTTTGTATTTTCGGTTACGTTATTTCTGCTTAGTGCAGGTGTATTATATAGTGTGGAGTTTTATCAAGCATATGCTTCTCATAATGATATTGAAATTGTCAAAAAAGCAATTCTTGCAGAAAAATTAAATGTTACTGAAATGAAAAAAACGGTAAAGCTCTCAGCAAATAAAAATATTGAAATAATGGTACAACAAGAAGGACAGACAATTTTTAAGTCAGAAAATTTTGATTATCCTTTTTTAACAAAGATTCCGATTGGTAATATATGGACGTATGATGAGGATGAAGAGCACTACCTTGTTGAAAAATCTAATTTTGAAGTAGATGAAGTAAGCTACGAGTTGTATGTAGTTAAAAATTTAAACATTGAAAAAAATTTCTTGAAGATATTATTTATCGTTATTGCGGGTATTGATACAGTGGGAATGTTGATAGCTGTACTGTCCGGATATTTATTTACAAAGCGATTGTTAAAACCTATTGATGAGATTACGAAAACGGCAAGAAATATGAATATGTATAACCTTTCCTCGCGTATTTCTCTGCCAGAGTCTGAAGACGAAATATATATGCTCTCAAAGACATTTAATGAAATGGCAGATGGGATAGAAATTTCGTTTCGGAAACAGACTCACTTTATAGCTGATGCTTCTCATGAATTAAAAACACCGATTGCCGCAATCAAAGGATACGCGAATTTGATCAGTCGATGGGGGAAAGATGATGTAGTAGCACTTGAAAAATCAATAGAAGCGATACAAAAGGAAACTGATAATATGACACAGCTTATCAATAAATTGCTATTTCTTGCAAAAATGGATGCTGCTCAAGCAGTTTCATGTGAAGAAATCAATTTATCTGAGCTAGTATCAGAAATGGTAGAGGAAATGAAGATATATAATGAAAACCATTTGGTTCAGTGTACTTTTGAAGAAGATATATATATCATTTCCGATAAGGCAATGATAAGACAACTAATTCGAATAATTACCGATAACTCTTTCAAATTTACCCTAAATGGTGGGACAGTTTCGATAATATGCAATAAAGAAAATACTCATACGGTACTTCAAATCAAAGATACAGGTTGTGGAATGAGTGAAGAAACACTTACACATATTTTTGATAGATTTTATACTGAAAATATGGCAAGAAATAAAGAAACAAGTGGTAGTGGACTTGGACTGTCTATTGCCAAGGGTATCTGTAACATTTTAAATATAGAAATTTCGGTAAAATCTGAAATAGATAGAGGGAGTATTTTTAAGTTTATTTTCCGTTAGTTTTAATCTACTTTTCATTTTAAAATGATAAAATTTGTTCAGATAAATGAAAGGTAGGTATAGTTATGAAAAGTATTAACATTGAAAAAAAGAACATACTTAAATTTATATTGCTTGTTATTTTTGGGGCAATTATGCTTGGTATTGCCTTGAAGTATGGTTCGTGGGTATCGGAAAACGCAAAGGAACCTCAAAAAGTGCGTGAATATCTTCGCTCATTTGGTAATGCAGGCTTTATGGTGTATGTACTAATACAGTCAGTTCATGTTCTAACGGTTGTTATACCAGGAGATGTTTTTAATATCTGCGGAGGTTATATTTATGGGATTCCATTGGGATTTATATTATCTATCATTGGAATTATGTTAGGCTCTATTATGGCATTTTACATTTCGAGATTTTTAGGTTATGATTTTATTTCTAAATTTATACCGGAGGCGAAAATTCAGAAGGTTAGTAAAGTAATAAACTCAACCCAAGGAATGATTGGTATGTTTATTATTTGTATTATCCCTTTTATACCAAAAGATCTGATGATGTATATTGCTGGACTAACGCCTGTTCGCGCATCAAAATTATTTTTTGTATATGCGCTTTCTAGAATTCCAGGAACATTAATTTGGGTATCAGTTGGAGCTAATATGTATGAAAAAAGTTCAAAAAGTATGATAATAACAGTTATAGGTCTGGTAATTTTATTGATAGTAAGTTTTGCTTTGAAGACATATTACAAAAGGTACGAGATGAGTGAAAATAAGAATTCCGTATATGAAGAGAATTCAAGGGTTTAATAAAACGTAGGAAATAAATTGGATGGAGAATGTATCTACAAGGGAGATGCGGTGGGAAAGTATACAAACAGCAAAGGGCATAGTGATCACGCAGGAGACGTTATCTAAAGTATAATAGGATCAGCTCAGAGAAGATGCTGAATACTATGTGAAGCAAATCTATGTTGTGGAGAATCGAGAGAAGAGGAAATGCAAGAATCATGATTTGCCGGTATTCGATTATTGAGTAAGGAAATTGTGTAGGAGCTTACGTTTCGGTAGTTGTTGAAAAAGGAGTATGCTTTTAAGTGAATTGATTTGCTGTTTCATTATGAGTAAGAAAATCTAGTAATTAACTCGAAATGCAGTTCTCTTTCTGAACTCATATATTAATATATCACTCAATTTATCGCTCATTAAACTGAGCGATAAAACGAGCGATAAGTAGATAATATTAAGAATTGTGAGAAAAATTTGGGGTAGCAACCTGTAACTAAATTAGTAATTAAACCAATTCATAGCATCCACATAATCCTGCAATCCAGTATCAGATAATGCAAATTTAGCATAAGCAAGTGGCTGTTCCTCAGCCAACCGATACAGGTAAACAATATCATTAGGATCATCAAGGCGGACTGTAGCATTAAATTCCTTACATCTAATATATTGCACAGAACCAGGACCTGCATTTACTTCTACGGTATCGGTTACCGGATTATACATAGCGAATTGAAATTGTAATTCACTCATGAGAACCACCATCTTCCCAGAGATATTTAGCCCCATCAAGCATATCAATGATAGCTTTGAGCATATTTTCATAATCCGTTTGAAGTGCTGAGATTTCCTCGGTAGTTGGTAATTCGGCAGCAGTACTATCAAGAAATGCAGTCTGCATAACAAGTAATTGTTGATAAAGATTGTAAATGGTTTCTACAAGTGGATAAATAGTTTCTTTTTTACCGACAACGCAGATGTGGTTATAGATACAGGAACGGACAAAGTAATCTTTCTTCATCATACCGCTGGCAAGTATTCTGGCTTCAATTTGTTTTCTTTCAGCATCAGATATTCTGAAACTTATAGTTGGATTTTTATGTTGGTTGCTCATAGCAAACTCCTTTCAAAAAGTGGCGACATGTCGCCATAATTCTCTTAGTAGCAGCAATTATTTCAGCGACTCGAAAGCCACAAGGAACAACTGCCAAGTAGTAACAAAAAGTAGATTATATCAAGCCTTCAGATGATTTGGTCTGCTACTAAATTGCTACTAAAAGAATGAAAAAAGTTGCGGAAAGCGTAACATTTTAAAGAATAGGTGGGCTGGAAACCGCCATTTATCAGCATTTGACCGTCCGTGATACTTTACTCGGGACGAGTTTGAATAATAGAAAAAACGCTACAACCATTGAAATAAAGGGTTGTGGCGTTTTTTTTGAGTAAAATAGCAGATACCGAACAAGTTGGGGAACAAGTTAAAAGGCTACTGGTGGGTATTTTAAAGTAAATATACTAATTATATAGCTGAAACTAGCATATAAAAACGGAAATTATGTTTTTATATGTATATTTTATTGATTTTAATCCTATAATATAGTATGATAAAAACATGAATAGGAGATGAATATGAAGATGAAAATTTTGAAAATACAGGCATCTGGATTAAAGTTGTTTGAAAAAGAAATAGATATTGATTTCTATGCTAAGCAGCGTGTTAGTTCTGATAAAAATGAAATGCTCACAAATGTTTTTTCTAACATTTATATAAATAACGTTATTTCAATGGTAGGAATAAATGCATCAGGAAAAACATCAACACTAAAAGTTATCTCATTTGCATTGCAACTACTTAATAATGAGCCAATTAATACCATTGAATGCAATGAAATCTTAGAAGGGTTGGAAGAACATGATGAAATTATTTTCAACATCTTCTTTATTGATAGAGGTGGAAAACTGTCTAGGTTAAAATCGGTAATAAAAACGAAGCGCTTTAAATCAGAATTGAAAAATGAATTGAAAAGCAAATATTTTATTTCAAATGAGACACTTTGGACAAAGTCAATAAATTCTGTACGTTCAAAAAATGATTTATTTGATTTTTCAAATATTTCTCCAGTAGAAGAAAGAAAAGAAGATGAGTTGTTTTTGTTGGATGATGTAAGTGTTATGATTGCATATAATAAAAAATATAATAACTCTTTAAATGTAATTGATTCACTTGATTGGACTAATTTTAATGGATTAAGAGTATTAGGAAATTTTCCGCTTAGCTTAGTACAATTTTTAGATCCTAGTATAGAATATTTAGAGTGTAAAGAGATTGAAAGTGATAAAGAAATTGAAATTCGATTGAAGTTTTATAATAAGAAAGAGATAGTTATTTATTCTCTGTTAGAAATAAGAAAATATCTTTCATCTGGTACTGTTAAAGGTATAAATGTTTTTATGACAGCTATGCTTATTTTACAAGAAGGTGGATATCTAATAATTGATGAACTAGAAAATCATTTTAACAAAGAAATTGTTTCAACATTGATAAGATTTTTTATGGATAGTGAAGTTAATACAACTGGAGCAGTTTTGATTTTTTCAACTCATTATGTTGAATTATTAGATATCTTTGAAAGAAACGATAATATATATATAATAAAGAATATAAATGGTATTAATATTGAAAACTTATCATCCATATTAAAAAGAAATGATGTTAAAAAGAGTGAATTATTTCAAAGTGGTTATTTAGAAAACACTACTCCATCTTATAAATCGTATATTAACTTTAAAAGAGCACTTAAAAAGATTCCAAAAGCTAGCGAGGTATAAGAATATGGATGATAATATCATAGCATGCATATGTGAAGGTGGAGCAGAACAAGCCATAATGGATATTTTGCTAGAGAATAATGCTATAATTTTTGAAAAGGAACAACTTTTAGATGAAAAGGTGATTAGAACTCGCTCAGCTCAAAAATTTGAACAAGATTATTTAAGAAAGACTTTTAATGAGAAGATAACGGTTTATCGTATTTTGGACTCAAGAAGTGAAAAATTTAAGTTGAGTAAACTATATGAGAATAAAGTTAAAGTTATTAATGTTATAACTGCACCTGAAATAGAGATGCTAATAATTCATAATGAAGATAAATATGATGACTATAACAAAACCAAAAAGAAACCAAGTGACTATTGCAAACAAAATTTAAAATATAGCGACGTTAAAAGTTATAAATTTGTTGAAGAGTATTTTTCAAATATAAAAACCTTAATATCTGCAATCAAAACATATCGTCAAAAAGCCGATGTTAAAAAGGGAGAAACTACTTTGTATGATTTGTTGAGAATAAAAAAATGAAAGTAGTTAAGTATGCCAGTACGTTAATACTAAAATTTGAATTCTTGACGAAATAAGGCCAGATATTCCATGGGAACTACTAGGAAAAGTAACTACAAGAATAATAAACGAAGTAAATCCATTAACTATGTATTCTATATTTGTGTTGGGATACCATCAACTACTACTATGAGATTAAATAATGGAGGAAAAAGACTCTACAGACTAAGAGTTATTAGGAGTAGAGTCTTTTTTGTGTAATTTTGTTATAAAAATTATTCGAAAAGGCTTAGCCTATTGAGACTTTCCACGAATAATATTTAATCCCTCTCTATATAAAAAGGGTATTTTCCATGAATTTGCTTTTTCTTCAATGAATCCAATACGTTTCAACCTTTCAATCCTATATTTCCAATGTGAACCCAATATTTTCTTTAATGAATTTTCACTATGTTCAGCTTTTTGATTTTTAAATTTTTCAATCCATGGGCGATAATTAGGATATTCAGCATAAAGTTGGATAATAAGTTTATCTTTTGAAATGGATTTATAAGACTCTCTAATGGCAGACTGGCTGACTAAATAATCCTCTGAAATAGTAGTTATATTTTTTTCTTTAAACTGGTTTAACTGAATTCCTCTCGCTGTATCAAATAATTTAATAATATCTCTAGGCGTGTATACACCATTTCCATCAATAACATGATTTATGACCCATCCAATCGAATCAGGATTATTTTTCCCTATATCAATTTGAGACTTTACAAATCTAAAAATGATACTTATTCTTTCTTCTCGAGTAAGTAATGTTGGATTGTTAGTAATGTTTAGTTCGTTCATGTAGTCTGAATAAGCTTGATTGAAAAGGAGTCTTTCTACAATTAATTTTTCAACAATTTCTCGATCCCATTTTAATGAGTACATTGTTTTGGCAGATATATGGGTTAATGATGTAAATCCGCTGTCTTTTGTTATTTCATCAAATATATCTTCACGTATGAAAATCTTAAGCTTAAGACCTTTATAAGAGCATAGATCCTTATATGCATAAAAAAGAGATTTTAATATTAGGTTGTCCTTATCTGAGTTATCAGGAAAAGCATCATCTAATCTATCTAACATTATCCATATACAAGAGGTATTCTCTTGTAAAATACTATCTAATTTATTAAAAATGTTGTTGAAATCTATTAAATCCATAGTAGTTGTTTTTTCAATAAGAGTAGAATCATTTTTTGAAATTTCTAAGGCTTGAGTTATAGAACCATCAGAATTAAATGTGTTACTTGGTTTCAATTTCACTCTGTTAATTGCATATAAAAGCTTATGAAGTACTCCATTTTTTTCTGTAATAATATTTTCATCTTTTAGAATTTTTTCTAAGGAATTATAGTTTGAAAATTTATCTTGGACTTGTCTCCACATTATATTTATTATATATATTTTCCAAGCGTCAATTATTTTTTGAGTATCAGTAGCTTCAACAGAGACAGTATCAAAAGCACGCCTAAAATCAGGATCGCCCTTGAGTTGCATAGCTTTTAATAGTATTTTGTTATTTAACTGGGGATAGTTTATTTGGTTTTGACATAATGCAATTAACATAGCAGTTTTTCCAGAACCTTTTACTCCTCGTACAATATCATATTTATCATTAACAAAATCATTAACAAAGTTTGTATTGATATAGTAATGACCAATATCATCATCATATTCAGCTACTTCGTTTCCTAAATTAATACTTTCTAATATTTTTAATTTATTCATTATACACCTCCTAGTAAAATTATGGTATAAATAGAATATCGAGTAAGTTAGAAAAATGTCAAAATAAAGAAAATAACTTGCTTAACTTTTAGTTATAAATAAAACTATCATTGATAAAAATGTATATTTATTGTATCATTATCTTAAAGATAGGCATAATATATGATATAAATAATATCATTATTTGTGGGGTGAGCGTAAATATGAAAAAAATAGATTTAGAAAAACTATCATTATTAGTATCTAAAAAAAGAAAAGAAAAAGATATTACACAAGATCAATTAGGTGAGTTGACAGGTATTAATAGACAGGTTATAGGAAGGATTGAGTTAGGAAAAACAGTTCCATCTTTAAATCAACTACAACAGCTTTTAGAGATATTAGAGATAGATTTTGATAGTATACTGGAAGATAAGAAAACAGAAGATGTTTTTATGGCAATGAAAGGAGAAGCTAGGACCCCAGAAGAGAGGCAAGGCTTAGAAACTATGATCTCCATGATGCTTTGTTTAAAAAAGCATGAACAGTTAAGGAGAGTTTACAATGAATAGTAATGAGTTGTCATTAAAACAAATCTATGAGTTATCTGAAATGGCAAAAGAGAAAAGACGAGAATTAGATATAGGAACTGCTCCAATGGGAGATAATATATTAAAATTTATTAGAGAAAAAGGTATAAAATTAATATATGTTCCTATTGAAAATAGTAGTACTGATGAGTTGTTTTTTTCAGCAGTTTATGTCTGTATTAAGGAGAAAAACGGCAAAACTAAATTCATTGGATTAAATACAAATGATTACTATGATAATCAAATTTTTGCTTTAGGACATGAACTTTATCATTATTATGAGGAATCAAGTGTTCATTTATGTAGAATATCAAATGATAAACAATCCACTAGAGAATTAAAGGCCAACAGATTTTCAGCTGAGTTTCTATTGCCAACAGATAAATTAGAAAAAGAAATAAAAGAAGTAAATGATGGACAACTACAACTATATAAGTGGAGACATTCAACTCTTCTTAGATTGATTGCTAGGCTTCACTGTGAATATAGGTTACCATATAAAGCTATTGTTAAAAGACTATTAGAAATAGATGCTATAACAAGAATTCAGTATAGTGAGCTATTTAATGAGCCTACTAGGAATAAAAATGATGAGTACTATATCATAGGACTTAGTATCAATGCTGAAATATTTAAGTTGTTAAATTCAAAAACTATGAAAAAAGGGGTAGATGGAAGTGATCTTGAAACCGTAGTTCGAAATTATGAAGACGGAATAGTATCACTATCAGATTTTATTGAATCCCTTGAAATATTTGATAAAAAAATACATGAATTTGGAATTATAGAAGATGTTGATATTGAAGATATAGCTGAAATGGAAGAAATGTTTGGTGCCAAAAATGAAATTTAAAGATGTAAACTTACAATATAAAAATTATTGGATAGAGCCATTTATTGATACTTTTAAACCAATAGGGATTCATGAAGCTGTTTATAAGGAATTTGAATCTAACAGTATAAAAAAGTTAATCGATAGTAAAGTAAATGATGTATCGCCAAGTATATACATTTATTATGATTCAAATGCAATAAGATTGGTTGAGGATGCAGAAAAGCTGGACACAAGTTTAGAACAATTATCTGCTATTAAGCCATATGAAGTTATATATTATTTTATAAAGAATGATATTGGTGATAAAGAGAAGTTAAGATTTATTTATAAATATTTATACTATTTAACTAAAAAGGATAAACATATAAACCCTTCATGGGGAGAGTTTATTGAAAAGATGGATATTTTATACTGTGGTTAGACAGTTAAATAATAATAAAATAGCATAAATGATGGGAGCATACATAGATTTGTGTAAATCCAATCTATGTATGTTCTTTTTTGAATATGTAGTTGATAATATAGGATAGAATTTGAATAAAGGATTTAAAAGCTCGGAACCCTTATAAATTAGGATTCCGAGCTCTTTTTTTGACTTTTGAATAAATTGGTAGATCATTGAATTTGGGGATTTCAGACATGGAACCTAAGTTTAATTCTGATAATGATTCATTTTTACTTGTTTTGAAGAATCTAAATTATAAAGAAATAAAAAGGCGGCGATAAAAAAACGCCGATAAAAAGCGACGATAAAAAAATAACTAAAACACACAACAGCAGTATGATTTGATTTTGGCTTATATTATGGATAAGGGAAAAGAGTACAGGATACAAGATTTTTGCAAATTGTTTAATTAAAAAAACTCGAACAAAAGTTATATTGAATGGATTGATTGAAAACTGTGAAATAGAAACATTACTATAAAGAGTACATAAAAAAACAATCCTCATCATTTACTCAGCCAATTATTTATATCATTAAGAGTAGGAGAATACATATAATAAACAACTTTTATGTTCATATAAATATAGTGCTAAATATAATTGGATAATGATATAATTAAAGTGAATAATTGTAATTCAATAAGGGGGACTTAGAATTAATGGAAAAGAAAGTTACAGGTATGGATTATCTAAACTTAGCCCTATATGCCTTTGCAGGAATAGGAATGGAACTTGTTTTGGTGTGGGTTATTGAACCTCTATTTGGAATGAAAATGGGGACATACACTTTAACACAAAACATAATTCATTGGATACTCACTTGCATTATATGGTTACTGGTAGGATTATTTTTAATTAATCTAGCAAAGAAAAAATATGATTTTGATTTATGGGAAAATAAAAGCAACTTGAAGCCTTGGCAGTACATAGGTATTGTAGTATGTTTGGCTATTTCCATCCTTTATTTTTATGTTAGTTGGGAAGGATTTAAACCTCTTTTAGAATTTCAAAGATTAGGAGCCTTGAAATTTATTTTTCAGTATATCTATTATCTTTTTGAAGCTTTCCTAATTTCCTTAATAGTAATTTTTGGTCAGAAAGCTTGTGAAAAGTGGTTTAAAAACGATAAGGTTCCTTATGGAGGAATTGTCCTTGCTTTAACATGGGGACTTATGCACATTGTATCAAAAGGAAGCATTAAAGTTGGAATATTATCAGCCTTTGCAGGTTTCCTTTATGGAGCTGCATATCTTGTAGTTGGCAAAGACTACCGAAAAGCACTACCACTTATGTGTGCAATGTTTATGCTTTAAAAACTAGAATTAAATAATAGGGATATTTAGGAGAAGACATTGAGCTTCTTCTTTTTTTACTAACAGTGATCAATATAGTTGTGATGAAAGAGGATTTAGTGTTGTAAAAGAAACTTGACATTCATTAATCTTTTGATACTATAGTATTATAGAAGAATTTAACAATATGACTTGCACACATATTAAGTATGTGTGCAAAAAAATAGTTTTGTATGTAAAGGAAACTTTACTGTGAGGGAATATGAAAAATAAACTTGAGGAATTAAGAAAAGAAAAAGGACTAAGTCAAGATCAATTTGGAAGGCTAATGAGAGTCTCTAGGCAAACAATTATTTCACTAGAGAAAGGAAAATACAATCCTTCATTAGAGTTAGCTTTTAGAATTGCAGAATTTTTTAATTTAAGAATTGAGGATATTTTTATGTATAAGGGGGATGGGGATGAATAAGAAAAATAGGCTTTATTTAGGTATGGCTATAATTATGTATTTAATCAGTATTGGGTTAATATCTATAGGCGCTTTTAATAGCAAAGCTGAGTTAGGACTAAGTAAGTGGAGTATTATGCTAACAATAATTGGTGTAACACTATGTATTTTAACAACTTTTGGATGCGTATATTTGTGGCTTAGAAATATTTTAGGAAATAATGAGGAGGCAATAATTGAAGAAAATGATGAAAGAAATAAAATGATTCGTGGGAAAGCAGCTGAGCATACAATGGTACTTTTCGTAGTAGTAATGGTAATTGTAGAAGGTATATTAATAGTTTTGGGAGACTTAAGAGCTGCAATACTAGTATCAGTAGCAATGTTTGTTTGTGTTTCTTTTGATCTGTATTTGATTTTATATCTTCAGAAGAAGCTTTAGATAACTTAAATAATTAAAGGATATTTTGAAGAAGCCGCAGGGCTTCTTTTCTTATTTCAGAATTTAATAACCTCCACTTCTTAGATAAATTTCTCAGTATCAATCTAATTATTTAGTAAATTGATTAAAAAAGACATTGCTAAAAAATCGCTGGAAAGAGAAAATCCCTATTGAAGAATTG
>NZ_DCLI01000021.1:301-35773 GCF_002320975.1 Clostridium sp. UBA1652 | reverse complement strand
GAATTGAAGAATTCTTTTAATATTAGAACAATATAATAAAGTAAAGCGATAATAAAGAGGAGAATGTATGGGAGAGAAGATTAATAAGGAAGAATTATTAAAGGAAGAAGAGGAAGAGAAACTTGAAGCTATTGTTGGTTTCGAAGAAGATAAGGATGCAGAATTTGTAAAGAATTATGATGTAGTAGATTTAGTAAGAGATAAGTTAGGCGATTCAGCAGTAGTAGAGAATATAAATGAAGAAAAACAAGAAGAAGAAAATCAAGTAAAGGCAGATGGGAAAAGCGAGAGTAAGAATAGCCTTTCCTATGAACTAATTCCTAACATGAAAAATGGTAAGGTTAAAAAGAATTTTTGGGTTAGCGCTAATACAATTAGAATGATAAATGAACTTAGAGCTGTTCATCCTAATGCTAACGTAAAGTTTGGAATAATAGTTGAAAATGCTGTTGAGCATTATTATAAATATGTAAAGGAGGAAGGGGGAAGGCAAGCGTATTAACTTGTATAACACTCATTAGAATCCTCTTAAGATCTTTATAAGAGAAAAGAAACTTATGGTTTTAATTGTGTGCAATTGAATTAAATGATATAATAAGGGCATATGAAATAAATAAAACTACAGGAAATAAGGAGAAATCATGTCTGAGAAAACAAGTAAAAAATCTTTTTCAAGGAAGAAAAAAGTTTTATTAGTTGTAGCTGTTATTTTAGTAGCCTTTATCATAGGGATTGTAAGATATTTAACATTTTCTCTTCCAGCAGATGAAGAGGCAGTTGCTGCAATGGCATCAAAAAAGGATGTGATTGTAGAGGAGGTAGGCAATACTATTGTATTTAATCCAGTGAATGAAAAGACAAACATAGGTTATATTTATTATCCTGGTGGACAAGTAGACCCTAAAAGTTTTGCTTATGCAGCAGAGAAAATTGCAGAGAGTGGAATTAAGGTAGTGATACAAAAGATGCCTTTTAATTTGGCGTTTTTCGGTAAAGATAGAGCACTTGATGTTATTGATAGTTATCCTGAAATAGATAAGTGGTATATTGGGGGATTTTCGCTAGGTGGAGTTGCTGCAAGTATGGTGGCTTCTGATAATCCAGATAAGTTTGAAGGAATCATTTTATATGCAAGTTATACAACAAAAAAATACTCTTTGGCAAATACTGATTTAAAAGTACTTAGTTTATCAGGAAGCAATGATGGACTAGCTACACCAGAGAAAATTGAAGCAGGGAAAGATTTTTTACCAGCTAGTGCAAACTATATAGAAATACCTGGAGGAAATCATACTCAGATGGCGGTTTATGGTGACGGGAATTTACAAAAAGGTGATAATAAAGCTGGATTAAGTCGTATGGAGCAGCAGAAGACTATAATAGAAGATACTGTTAGGTTTATTAAAAGTGAAAACTAGCAATTATATTTTAAAAACTTCTGTATTGATATAATATAGGAGTTTTAGTTGTTTTAACAGTATAAATTTACTTGTAAATGTTATATAGTAAAGGTATATATGGAGGTGGCATTATGAGCGAAAATGAAAGAATTATAGCTAATACAAATGCAACTATGAGTATGGATAATATGCACTTCTATTCTGAAGTGGGCCATGAAATGGCCACATTAAATTCCTTAACACTTATGGAGGAAGATAAGAAAAGAATACAGCAATGTTTAGAAGGAAAAGTTTCTTTTGAAGAAGCTGTTGAAACTTTAGTAAAGAAATATATGAATGAACAGGTAATGTAATATGATTTGACTTTAACCATATAAAGAAAATACATGTATTTCTATTCGGAGATATTTATGAATGGGCTGGTAAAGTTAGAATTGTAAATATATCAAAAGGAAATCAGTTTTGTCTTTGTCAATATATTGATAGCCAAATGGAAGATGTACTTAATAAGTTAAAAAAAGAGAAGTATTTAGAATGTTTATTCAAGAGTTTTCTGAGTATAATGGATATAGATTAGATTGGTCTAAAATTAAGGAAGAAGAGATGTTAGAGGCCAGTGTACAATCCTTTAATTTGAAATATGAATTAAGGGAAGAATTAATATTAAGGGCATTGAGTTCTAAATAGAGAATCAAAAAATTGCTGCAACTAAGGCGTAAAATCCATTGTTGTGGCTTTTTTTGTTATATTTATTGTTTATAGCTTTAAGAAAATTAGATATTTATCCTAGGATTTTAAGAATAAAATAGTTTTTACATGTTAGATTAATAATTAAAAAATTTCTTATTTAAAATAAAAAAGAATAATATAGGGAGAAATATAAGATTATGGTATAATATAATTGTTCTAATTACAAAAAATAAATAATTAGTGTAAATGTTAAATTAACATCAAAATAAAAAACTTTTGTTTAAGAATATAAGGTGAAAAATGATGAATAGTCTAAAAAAAATAGAATTAGAGTATGAAGGAATAAGAAATACTATCTTATCGTATACATCCCAAGGCAATATTTCTAGTTTCTTAAATGGCTTAGAAGAAGGAATTAAAAAAAATGATATGGAAGCAATAAGATATTATATTGATGAAATCTGCAAATGGTATGACGATAATATAAATGAGATACAGGCTAACGAATTTGTATTAGATTATTCGGCGCACGATAGAAATAGAAAAATTCTTAAAGATTTATTGATAGAATTAAACAGGAATAATATAGAAAAGGATGAGGAGTATATGTATTCAAAAATATTTTTAAGCCATAGTTCTAGTGATAAGAAGTATGGTGATGAATTACAAAAGTTAATCACAGGAATTGGTATTAAGAAAGAACAGTTAATCTATACATCGCATCCATTACATAAAATACCTACAGGAAATAATATATATGATTATCTTAAAAGCAATATAAATAAAAATATTTTTGTGATTTTCCTTTGGTCGAATGAATACTTGAAAAGTTCTGCATGCTTAAATGAAATGGGAGCCGCTTGGATTAGTGAAAGTGATTATATAAATATATATACTCCAGACTTTGATTTTGATAATCCACAGTATCATAACTGTGCAGTTGATACAAAAAGTATGGGGATAGTATTAAAAAATGAAGGTCAATGCAAGTCGGGAATTGTTGAACTTAAAAATAAATTTGTACAAGGTTTTGGTTTAGATGTTGATGAACAGGTATGGATGTATTACTTAGATGAATTTATAAAAAATATTTCTTAGAAATCTGAAGGAGTAAAAGTATGAAAGAAAATGAAATTAAGATATTAGAAGAATTATCTAAAAGCCTATTAAATCTGTCTAGCAAAGGAACAGTAACTGCTACTGAATCTAAGATAAAGGCAATACAATTAGAAAAAGATATAGAGAAAATTAAAAATCAATATGAAGAAATTGTGAATGAGTTGATATCAGAACGTGCAGAAGCGATACGTATTGCGCAAGTATATAAAAATGAGATTGAACGTTATGAGATTAGTGATAGAGATATAATACATCTTCAAAATACAGTAACAGTAGTATTAGATATAATTAAAGAAATGAGCCCAGAAACAGACATTGCAATGTATGAGCAGTTTAAAAATTTAATAAGTGTAGATGTATTAAAAGCTATTCAACTTTTAGGTTTTAATTACAAAGCGGCAATAGGAGAACCTCTTACTCAGATTTGTGCTAATGCAATATTAGGAAAGCACTCTATCCAATAGTTGAACTAAGTAAATATTTAAATATTTTTATAAAAAGAGCTGCACACTAATTTTTAGTGTAACAGCTCTTTTTTTGAATAATAAATTAATGAGGGCAAGTTATTAACTAATTAATATATGTAATAAAGCAAAAACCTCATCAATCAAGGTACTCTTTTAAAATAGGATGTTGCTTCCTCACCGTCTGGATAAACAATTAAAAGTGAGAAGTTGTCTTTATCACTGAATTCATAGGAGTTTCCTTCAGTAGTAGTAGATCCTATTTTAAGTATATTATCTTCAAATGTATAGGATGTGGAAGCTTCGCCTTCTTCATTTTGAATTATTATTATGTTATCATTTTGAAAAGTAACATATAGATTATCATCAGGATAGAAATTATTAAAGCCAAAATCAGTGTTCGTGTATTTTTCATAAGTCCCCCATATAATACATAATTTGATATATCTATATGTTTTCATACTTATGTTTAAATGTCAATTTAAGGATAGTTTTAAGCAGCATGCTTGTATTGAGAACTGTTCCTTAAGCTAATAAACCCATCATATCCCTTACTCCAAGTACTCCAACTTATCTTAAATTCCCCACCATTTTCTTTACAGTAGTTATAGAAATTAAGTAGGAATTTATATCTCTCAGGTGTATAGAATTCTCTAATAGTAACTTCATCGAAGTTTGCAAGTTTTAGCTGACGATCCATAATATCTGTAGCAGACACTTCATTATAATTTATGAGCATATCATACATAATCATAAAGGTTGTTGTTCTTCCTACACCAGCTTTACAGTGGAAATGAACCCAGGAATCTTTAGGAAGATTTTTAAATACCTCTATAAAATAATCAACCATATCATCAGTAGGCAACCCTAAATCTGTTACAGGAATTCTTATGTAGGACAAGTTTTTTGAAGTAACTAAAGTATCTTCATTAAAAACTTCAGTTGGAATCATACTATTATTAGGGGCTCTATAAACTGTAACAGGAGTATTTAATGGTATGGAACTTAATTGCTTTGTTTCTTTTTCTATTACCTCATCTCTAGTTAATCCTTTATTAACATCATTGTTTAGGTTCTTCCAGCTAACAGGAAGGCCATTTATAAAACCATGAGATTCTTGACGTAGGTCTACAATAGTAATTGGTTTTGATGTACCTATTTCTTCTAATAAAATAGGAAGATTTTTTTCGGAAAATTGCTGACTTCCTGAAATATTTAATTTATCTAATCCCTTCAAAGAGAATTTTTCATTTTTAGTTAAATAAATAGGTGTAGAAGTTTTACGGAAATTTCGTGGAGTAGATTCATTTAAAGAATCTAATGCTAGTTGAACTTCATCATATGCAGCAACAGCAGCTGTATCTAAAGACAGAGTAGTAGAAGATAGTGAAATAAAAACTAAGATAAATGCAAAAAAGATGGCAGTACTTTTTTTCAATTATATCACCTCTAAAATAGTTCTATAGGATAGTATTCCCTAAATACAAAAAAAATACTATTAACCACGACCTATGTGATCTATATTAAAAATCAATATTAGAGCTACTATAACCAAGATAAAATAAATAATCATGTCTCTAACCAAATCAAGTCGAATTAATTCTTTTCTAAATTTCATTAATAATCACCTCATCAAATCCTTTTAAAGTCATTAGTAATAACTTCACTATTGAAAGTATGCACCTTAATTCTTTAGCACGTCACACAGTGACTGCAGTAGAATCCGTTTAAAGTTATTAATAATTACTTCATTATTGAAAGTATGGACAAACAACTTAGGTTATATACACCCTAATCCTGTAGAGACTTCTTCTTAAGTCTCATCAAATTCATTAAAGTGATTAATACCATAGAGTTTTTCTAAAAATGAAAATTTACATATAGGCTCTTTTATATTTAATTTAATAATAGTATAATCTACCATAGGGAGTATATTAGTAAAGGGGGCTATAAAATGTTTCAATGGAAAAATGAATATGTTACAGGTATAGACTTTATTGATGAACAACATAAAATGCTATTTGAAATAGCATACAAGGCCTATGATATATATAAAAACGACATGATATTAGATAAATACGATAAGATAATAGAAGTGATAGAGGAACTTAAAGATTACACTAAATATCATTTTGGAGAAGAAGAAAAATTTATGTTAGAGAATAAATATAAGAAATTTTTCTCACATAAGATTCAACATGATGATCTAATAAATGATCTTGATAAGATAAATCTTAAGCAAATAGATCACAATCAAGATAAATCGTTATTAGATATTCTTAATTTTGTTTTAGCGTGGATACAAAATCATATTTTAAAAACTGATTTGGGTATGACTGCTGAAATCAAAAAAAGTTTATCATAATCTAAATAACTAAAGGATAAAATACATAGAGCAGCAAGCTAACAATGGTTTCATTATGTTATAATTACGGATGGAACATTAAATATATTCACGGAGGTAAGGAAATGAAAAAAGGATTAACTCTAGACATTACAAAAGCTAAACCATTTTTAAGAGACGAAGAAATAACTAACTTAAGCAGCATAGTTAAAGCAGCACACAAGGATTTACACGAAAAAACAGGTGCAGGCAATGACTTTTTAGGGTGGATTGATCTTCCAGTTAATTATGATAAAGATGAATTTAATAGAATTAAAGATGCAGCAGAAAGAATAAAAGGACATTCTGATGCTTTAATAGTTATAGGAATAGGTGGATCTTATTTAGGAGCAAGAGCGGCTATCGAAGCTATAAATCACTCTTTCTTCAATGTTTTAAGCAAAGATAAGAGAAAAGCACCACAAGTATTTTTTGTAGGAAACAGCATAAGCTCAACTTATTTAGCTGATTTATTAGAAGCTATTGAGGGATTAGATATAAGCGTAAATGTTATATCTAAATCAGGAACTACTACTGAACCTGCTATAGCATTTAGAATATTTAAAGATTACATGGAAAAGAAATACGGAAAAGAAGAAGCTAAGAAGAGAATATTTGCAACTACTGACGGAAAAAGAGGAGCATTAAAGTCTTTAGCTGATGAAGAAGGTTATGAAACTTTCGTTATTCCTGATGATGTTGGAGGAAGATTCTCTGTATTAACAGCAGTTGGTTTACTTCCAATAGCAGCTAGTGGAGTAAATATAGATGAATTAATGCAAGGTGCAGCTGATGCTAGAGATGCATATTCAAGTGATAATGTAGAAGAAAATGACTGTTACAAATATGCAGTTGTAAGAAATGCATTATACAACAAAGGTAAGGTTACTGAAATATTAGTAAACTATGAGCCAGCTCTACAATACTTTGGTGAATGGTGGAAACAACTTTATGGAGAATCAGAAGGAAAAGACGGTAAGGGTATATTCCCAGCAGCTGTTAACTTCTCTACAGATCTTCACTCTATGGGACAATACATTCAAGATGGTTTAAGAAATGTATTTGAAACTATAGTAAATGTTGAAACTGCTAAAAAGAATGTAACTATAGAAGAATCTAAGGAAAATGTTGATGGATTAAACTTCATAGCTGGAGAGACTATGGATTTTGTTAATAAAAAAGCCTTCCAAGGAACTGTTTTAGCTCATAATGACGGTGGAGTACCTAACGTTATAGTTAATGTTCCAGAATTAACTCCATACTACCTTGGACAATTAATATACTTCTTTGAAAAAGCTTGTGGATTAAGTGGATATATTTTAGGAGTAAATCCATTTGACCAACCAGGTGTTGAAGCATACAAGAAAAACATGTTTGCATTATTAGGAAAACCAGGATTCGAAGATTTAAAAGCTGAACTTGAAAAAAGATTACAATAATTATGAGAATTCTGATTGACGGCGATGGCTGTCCAGGAAGAAAGATCATAGAGAAAGTTGCAAGGGAATTTCAAATTCCCTTGTTCTTATATTGTGATATTCATCATAGTATAACTTTGGAGTATGGAGAGGTTAAATATCTAGATAGCGGATTTCAATCTGTGGATATATTTTTAGCCAATGTGACTAAAAAAGGCGATGTTGTAGTTACTGGAGATTATGGATTGGCATCTATGATATTAGCTAAGGAAGCCATACCTGTAAATCCAAAAGGAATGGTATATAATAAAGACAATATAGATAGACTACTTATGGAAAGGCATATATCAGCAAAAGTTAGAAGAGGTGGAGGAAAAACCACAAACCACAAAAAGAGAACCAAAGAAGATGATGATAATTTATATAAGGCTCTAAAGAATATAGTTCAAAATATTGTCCAGACTAAAATATAAGCTGTGTAGTAAAAAAATCTACATAGCTTTTTTTGAAAAGGAGTATTGTGATTTGAGAAGAGAAAACATAAAAAAGAGAAGAAGAAAAAAGAGAAAGAGAATATTATCAGTAGTTCTTATAATAGGATTACTATTAATTATAATTCCAACTGCATTTGTAATATCTAAAAACATTCTTGAAAAAAACATTTCTAAAAATCAAGATAAGACACCTGAAGAAGATACAACTCAAAATGAAAAACCAGTTGAACCAGTAAAACAAGATGTGAAAGAAGAAGTTATAATATCTGCTGCTGGAGACTCAACTTTAGGAACAGATACAAAGTTTTCTGGAGAAACCTTGCCTGCTGTATTTAATACCACAGGAAAAAACTACGCTTATTTTTATCAAAATGTATATGATATATTTTCTAAGGATGATTATACTTTTGTAAATCTTGAAACCACCTTTACGGATGCAACGGCTAAAAAGGATAAAGGAGCACCTCCTTATTATCACTTCAAAGGACCTAAGGATTACGTAAATATATTGACTTCTGGCAGTATAGAAGGGGTTACAGTTGCTAACAATCATATATATGACTATGGACAGAAAGGTTTTAATGACACAATAGAAGTGCTAAAAGGCGCCAATGTAGACATAGCTGGAGAAGGATATAAAATAGTTAAAGAGATAAAGGGAATAAAGTTTGGATTTTTAGGCTATCAAGCTTGGAGTGACACTAAAGAGCTAAGAGATAAGATAAAAGCAGATATTGAGGAACTTAAGAATAATGGCTGTGAAGTTGTAATTCCATACTTTCATTGGGGGATAGAAGGACAATATAAACCCTATGATGTTCAAGTTAATATAGGAAAGTATGCTATAGATAGTGGGGCAGATTTAGTATTAGGATCACATCCACATGTAGTTCAAACTTTAGAAAACTATAAGGGAAAACTTATAGTGTATAGTTTTGGTAACTTCTGTTTTGGAGGAAACAATAATCCTACAGATAAAAGAACTTTTATACTACAAGCAAAACTAAACTTCACAAACGGAAAATTAGAGCAAACCAGTTTTAAAGTGATACCTTGTTCAGTATCTTCAGTAAATAACAAAAATGATTATAGACCAACTCCTATGAAGGATCAAAATAAAACAAACTTACTAAAATTTTTAAATGAATTATCTCCAACACTTAAAGGAGAGATAAAAGACGAATTTTTTCAGATACAATAAAATTTAACAATAATATGTCATAAAAGAGAGTTTTTCTTCGTTAAAAACTCTCTTTTAAACAATTCATTTTGTAGCAAATAATGGTATAATACTATTGGGTAAATATATTTGAGGAGCGAATGAGAATGGATGAGATTTTGTTAAAGTTTAATAGAGAAAATCCTGTTAGTAAAGAAGAAGAAGTTGAAATACAAGTCGAAAACAATACGGATGAAAATCTAGAATACAAGTTCATTTTAGGTAATTTCGGAATATGGACAACCTTAAGAGAATTTTCATCTGAATCAGTATATAAATGGATCCCTACAGAAAACGGTAGCTATATTTTTATGGTTCAAGGTAAAAAGAAAGATAGCTCAAAACCCTTTGATTATCTATGTAAGGGAGAAATTCTAGTTGGGGAAGAAGAAGAAAAAATAATTAAAAATGTATTTGTTAATTCTCACGAGTTACAAGTGGGAGAAAAAATAAGTATAGAAATAGAAAGTTCTAAAAGACCTGTCTTATTTAGATTCTGGAAAAGTGGACAAAGAGGCTGGGAGCTTATAAAAGACTATTCACCAGAAAATAGCTTGATTTTTACTGCTAGTGAAGAAGGAAATCAAGAGATATTAATAGAGGCCAAGGAGCCAGCATCAGAAAATAACTTCGACGATTTTTATTCAGTAAAATATAAGGTTAATCCAAGAGCTAAGGTTGAAATATCAAACTTTAGATGCTTAACTCAAGACTTATTATGTGGGGAAGAGTTAAATTTTCAGGTTGAATCTAAGGGGGAAGAAACCTCCACAATGCTTTATAAGTTTGTAAAAATCAATGAAGAGGGAAAAGCTTTATGTATTCAAGATTATTCCTCTAAGACAATAGTGAGCTTTTCAGAGCAAGAACCTGGTGAATACAAACTTCTTTGTTTAGCAAAAGATATATATTCAAACAAGGAATTTGATGATAGAGCCTTAATGGTTTATACAATAAAAGCCTATAAACCTATATTAATAAAAAGCTTCACAACAGACTTAGCTTCACCTCAAGTAAATGGAGCAGCAATTTTACTAAGAGCTTTTGTAGAGGGTGGAAAAAATTTATTATATAGATTTAAGATAGATGGAACCTATGGGGAAGACTCTGGATTTATAAAGAACTCAACATATTTATGGAAGAGTAAAGCAGAGGGAGAATACAAAATAACCCTTTATGTAAAAGATGCAAGCTTTGAGGGTGACTATGAAGACACTGTAGCTATGGAATATTTTATAGATAGAAAAAGTGCTAGAACTATTAAAATTACAGATGTAGTTATGGACAAAGATAGCAATTATTTAGTTGGAGTACCTATAAACATAAAGGTGTTAGCGGAAGGTGGATCATCACTAAAATATTCATTTACAGTTTTCAAAAATAAAAAAGAAATAGAAAAAGTAAATTATGGAACAGCAAATTGGGTTAACTTTACTCCAGAGGAATCTGGAGAGTATGAAATGGAAATACGTGTAAAGGATAAATATTCTCCTAAGGAATATGATTGTCATAGTGTAGTATACTTTGATATAATAACTTATATACCTGGCAAGATAGATTATATTTTGTTGCCTTCTAAGGAATTCTACATGGTTGGAGATGATGTTGAGCTCGAGGCAATAGTTCAAAATAGTCAATCTACCCTCATTAATTACATCACAAAAATAAATGGACATGTAGTTGAAGAGACAGGTTTTATTAAAACTAAAAAGTTAAAATTGACACCTAAAATTCCTGGGAAATATACCTTTGAACTTTATGCCAGAAACATAAAATGCCAAGGGGAATATGATACCAAAAAAGAGTTCCACATATATATAAACGACTCTGCACCAATTACAGGAACAAAGATAATTTCTAATAATATTAACTTTAAGTTACAAGACGAAATTAATTTTAATGTAGAGTGTAAGGGTGGAAAAGATGTATGTTATGAGTTTTATATAATGGAAAGAGGGAATTGGGTTAGAACTCAAAGTTATAGCAAAAAGTCATATTATAGCTTTAGACCTTTCTCGACAGGTCAATTTAAAATATTAGTTTTAACAAAAAGTTATTATAAAAAGAATGCCTATGAGGATTATGACATCATTGAATTTAAAGTTTCAGAATAACTAGACGATTAAGTGAAACTTGATTTAGGCGGGGCTATTCCTGACTAAATCTTAGTTGAACTTATCTAGGGTCGTGCCACTGTTATCTCATACCTGAATAGAAGGTGTGAGTGTTACAGTGGCTAGACATCAGATAAATAACTATAAAAAATATGGAGAGATGCATATGAAAATAGAGAATACTGAACAAATGTTAGCTATGACCATGATGTCATCCATACTAAAGCAATCAATGGGAAATAGTCAGTCCTTTGACATAATACTTCAAAGTTTATTACAAAGTATGGATAGTAATAGTGAGGGTAATAATATACTTAGCGGTTTACTGAATAATCCACTTGGAGAATCTATAGGTGGAAGCAGTAGTTCACTAAATGATTTGAATTCATTAAATTTAAAATCATATTTAAGCCAGGGGGTAGATTCATCCTATAAGGGAACTGATTCTACAAGACTTAGGATAGAAACAGCAGTAAAAAGTGCTTCTCAAAAGTACGGTGTAGATGAAAACTTAATTAGAGCAGTAATAAAGCAAGAATCTAACTTTAATCCTAATGTAGTTTCAAGTGCGGGAGCTCAAGGGCTTATGCAGCTTATGCCATTTAATTCAAAGGCATATGGACTATCAAATCCATATGATATTGAGGGTAACATAAATGTTGGTACTCAAATGCTTAAAAAGCTTTTAAATAGATTTGGAAATTTAGATATGGCTTTGATGGGATATAACGCAGGGGAAGGAACCATGGCAAAAAGAGGAGTAACCTCACCAAGTGATTTATACAAGATGCCAGCAGAAACAAGAAATTATGTAGTAAAAGTAACGAATTATTATAAAAATGGAATATCTTAAAGAGTATTAGGCTAGTACAAATTATTGTGCTAGCTATTTTTTTATTGCGCGGATAATTAGATAATTATCTAAACAACTAATTACTTGATTATCTAAGTATTTAATTATCTAATTACTTAATTATCACCGTAGTTATGGGAGTACGGTGATAATTAGATAATTAGGTACAAGTTATATTCATCATCTTAGCTTTAAAACCATATAGTATTAGAGTTAGAGAAAGAGAGGTTGAGAACATGAATAAAAATGAAAATGAGCCATTTGATGTTAAAAAGACCTTTAATATCAGAAGATCTACAGCAGAAATGATAATAGAATTAAAATTAATTCATCCTAACATAAATATTAGATATAATATATTAATTGATGAAGCTATAAGACATTATTATGAACATATCAAAGAAAAGGGCGGATTTTAGAGAGGATAAATGCTAGAATATTAGATATTAAATTACAGAAATGAGGGAGCTAGCTTGGAATTTATAAAATCAATATTCTATTTTATAGTGGCAGGTGTATTTGAGATTGGCGGGGGTTACCTTGTATGGTTATGGCTTCGTGAGGGGAGAAGTTTTTTATATGGAGTAGCTGGAGCCATAGTATTAATTTTGTATGGAGTTATACCAACATTACAGCCTCCAAACTCTAATTTTGGAAGAGTGTATGCAACTTATGGGGGAATATTTATTGTTTTATCTATATTATGGGGATGGAAGGTTGATAAGGTAGTTCCAGATAAATTTGATTTGATTGGAGGAGCAATAGCCTTAGTCGGAGCCCTTATAATAATTTACGCACCTCGTAATTAAATTCTAACACTGTGAAAAAAATAGTTATATGTGATAAATTTAGTTAATTTCATAATATATGAAGTTAATAAGCCGTTTACATTAGAAATATATCAATTTTTCTATTTTGAAATAGTTTATAATTGAAGAATTTTAAATTTGAAGTATCATATTATCATGGGATTTTTATAAATAAAAGTATTATAAGTGTAAGATTGGGGTTTATTGTATACAGTGCTTTAAGGGAGATGATAATATGGATATAAAATTAGATGTATTAGAAAATATAATAGAACAAAAAGACATTGAAGTACATTATCAACCTATTGTATCAATAAGAAAAAAAACAGTTATCGGATTAGAAGGGTTAAGTAGGGGTGTTTTTGAAAATGAATTAATAGATCCACTTACTCTATTTAAAAAGGCATCAAAAGAAAAACTAAATGTTCAATTAGATAGGATATGTAGAGAAAAGGTTGCAGAAGGCTTTAAAGATATTTATAAAAAGAATAAGGACTTATTGCTTTTTATGAATATTGATATATCAACTATGACTAACGAGACTGTAGGGTCAGGATTTTTGATAAATTTGGTTCAGGAATGTCAAATAAGACCTGAAAGTGTAGTTTTAGAGTTTGTTGAATCTAAAGTTAGTGACGTTGAAGCTTTAAAAAGGTTTGTGGATTCGTATAGAAGTTATGGATTTTTAATAGCATTAGATGATGTTGGGTCAGGGCACTCTAACTTAGATAGGATTGCAATAGCTCAACCTGACATTGTGAAAATTGACGGAGTAATTGTAAGGGATATCCACTTAGATTATTATAAACAAGAGGTGTTTAAATCTTTAGTGAGCCTTTCAAAAAATTTAGGTGCAACAGTTGCAGCTGAGGGAATAGAGAATGAAGAGGAAGCCTTAAAAGTTATGGAACTTGGTGCAGATATGCTACAAGGATTCTATTTTTCAAAGGCACAGCCTATATCATCTGGGATATTAAAAAATTCTAATTATTCTATAAAAAAAATTTCTAATAATTATTCGGATTATATGACTGGTAAAGTGAATGATGAAAAAAATAAGCTAGTAGAATATGAAATAGTTATAAAAGAAGTATTGCACAAACTTTCTTTAGCTGAAGAAAAAAGATTTGATTTTACTTTATTAGATATAGTTAATAATTATAGAATATTTGAGTGTTTATATATACTTGATTCTAGAGGAATTCAAGTATCGGATTCAGCCACAACATACAATCACTTTTTAAAGCATAAGAGTTTGATATTTCATTCATCTAAAAAGGGTGAAAATCATTCTTTTAAAAAATATTATTATTTTTTAAAGATAATGAAATTAAGTAAATATATGACGGAGCCGTATATCTCAGTGGCGACAGGAAGTTTGTGTGTAACTATGTCTTGTATATTTAAAAATATTGAGAACAAAAAATATATATTATGTTTAGATTTAAATCCAGATAGTATATATATTTAAAATACTCTCCATACCNNGGTATGGAGAGTATTTTAAATTTCAGCAATTATTTTACCAGTTTCAGAAATATCATAGCCACCAATTCCTTGAATTTCTAGTTTAAATTCCTTTGAGTTGATTATGGCTATGAGAGTTTGAAATACAGGATTATCGAGATCTTCCTTTTTAATTATTAAATCATAATTTTCTTTTTGTATTGGTATAAATTCAATACCATCTACTTGAAGAGCAGTTTTTTCATTTCCTATACCTACATCTGCAGCACCTCTAGCTACAGCACTTGCAACTGCTAGATGAGATAATTCTTCTTCTTCATATCCTTGAATAAATTTAGAAGATATATTTAGATTTCTTAAGTGTTCATCTATAAGAACCCTAACTCCGCAACCACGCTCTCTATTTACCATTTTAATATTAGATTTAGTCAAATCACTCCAAGAAGTTATATTTTTGGGATTGCCTTTTGCTACATAAAAACCTTCCATGCGGCAAACTAAGTGTATTATTATGCAAGGAATGCCTGGAAGTAATCTTCTGACATAAGGTATGTTATATTTTTTAGTTTCTCCATCCCACAAATGAGCTGAGGCTACTGTAACATTTCCCTTATAGAGTTCTACTAAGCCGTTATAGCTCCCTGTGTAATATCTAAAAGCTTGAGTGCCATTAGGATGCATATCTAAATATCTTGTCAAAATATCTAATATCATATCTTGCCCGCAGATTATAAAACCATCCTTTAATTTTGAAGTATTATGAAGATTTTTAGGTGAAGGTTTTTCGTAAGAAACATTAGAAATAGATTGAAATTCGGTGGTATGAACTTTATTAGATCTGCTTTTATTTTTATAATACTCAATATCATTTAAATCAATACGAACTTTTCTGCCGACACGATAAGAAGGTAATTCACCTCTTTTTATAAATTCATAAACTGTATTTTTTGAAACACCAAGAATATCAGCGGCTTCTTTTGTAGAGAGTGATCTATTTTCAGTCATAAAGTTTATCCACCTTTCAAAATAAAATAGTAAAATCAGTTACTTAAAGTATATTATAAGTTAGATTTATAAAAAGTAAAATAAACTAATTTAGAAATTTATCATGTTATAAATATGGGAATAGTCACCAATATAAATGATTAAATTGATATAGAAAACGAGTAAAATGTTTACGTAATTATCAATATATAAAAAAGCAGGACAATAGCTTACTATTATTGTAGGAATACAATAGAGGGATTAAAATTTTTATAAGGTTAACTATTAAATTATATGGAGGGATAAGGATGAAAATAGCAGTATTAGTAAATGAATATGAAAAAAGTATATCTTCCCTTGAAGATGGCATTATTAAAGTTTATTCTAAAGATAGTAGTGGTTCCTGGGAAGTTGAAAAAGAGCTTTCGTATAGGATAAATAATCAATCTAGTACAGTGGCTTTGCATAAAATGATGGCTGAAATACTCGAAAATCTTGGTGAGTGCAGGAATTTTGCAGCACTAGAAATTAAGGGAATATTATTTACTTATTTAGATGGATACAATTTTAATATGTGGAGAATGAATGGAGCCCCTGAAGAATTTTTAGATTATATTTATGAAAAAGAGAAGGAAATAGCAACTAGTACTCCGGAGGTAGTGCCTAATATAGGACCTATTGATATGGGAGATGGATGTTACTTTATTGATTTGAAAAAAGCCATAGAAAATGATGAGAAAACTACATCTAAAAAGATATTGCTTCCTTTTTTAAGAAATAGCTCCTTTAAAAATTTGAAAATATTCTGTGATCATATTCCACGTTGGTTTAAGTCAGAATTTGATAATTTAAATTTATCTTTTAATCAAGAAGAAAGCAATAAAGGAATTGATGTTACAGTATATCATAATTAGGATATTTAGATATAGCATAAGAAACTGTCAAAATAATTTATGATAGTTTCTTTTTTATTAAAGAAAATAAATCAACTTATTGAATATGTATGAATTTATGTCAATTTTATTATAAAAAAGTAAAATAGTGATTTTATATATAAATTAGAACAAATACATATGGGCATTTTAAAAACTTGGGTATTAATAATGAAATATTAATATACGTGCAATGATAAATCCGTATAGAAAAGGAACTCAAAAAGACTTGTATTTATAAATGTGTTAAAAAAGTTTTTAGAATGTACCAATTATTGTGTTATACCTATATTAATTCTACTATAGGTATATAAATTTAATTAATTTTGTAGATTTTCAAACTTTATAACACCACGAATGTTTTAAAGTTTAATTTCTAAATAATATGACTTCTTGGGTGGCTTAAAATTGATAAACTTTATGCTTTATGAATTGTTAATTTTTATTTAGGAGGGGGATGATCAATAATAGGACATTGTGATGGTTTTTTTAGACAAAAATAAAACTTCATAGATACCACGAATATCTATGAAGTATGGCTAATCTTATTTACTTGTGACATCAAGCTTATTAAATTCGCCTAATTTTATTATAACTATTTAATTAGGGTATTTCAAGAATTTTAAATAAGCAATAATAAGTTTAATGAATTTAAATGAAATATGGATTTTGAAAAGTTTGTTTATTTGAGAGGAGAGAATAATATGACAAGAAAAATCGCTATATATGGAAAAGGTGGAATTGGTAAATCAACAACTCAACAGAATACAGCTGGAGCTATGGCTCATTTTTATGATAAAAAAATATTTATACATGGGTGTGACCCAAAAGCTGATTCAACTAGACTTATTTTAGGTGGTATGAATCAAAAGACCTTAATGGATATGCTTCGTGATGAAGGAGAAGAAAAGATAACTGTTGATAGAGTAGTTAAGGAAGGGTTCCATGGAATTCGTTGTGTTGAATCAGGTGGACCAGAACCAGGAGTTGGATGTGCTGGTCGTGGAGTTATAACTGCAATAGATCTTATGGAGAAAAACGGTGCATATACTGAAGATCTAGATTTTGTTTTCTTTGATGTTCTTGGTGACGTTGTATGTGGAGGTTTTGCAATGCCAATACGTGACGGTAAGGCTCAAGAAGTTTATATAGTTGCATCTGGTGAAATGATGGCTATATATGCAGCTAATAATATTTGTAAGGGATTAGTGAAATATGCAAAACAAAGTGGAGTAAGATTAGGTGGAATAATATGTAACAGTCGTATGGTTGATAGGGAAAGAGAATTTTTAGAAGAATTTACTGCTGCTATAGGAACTCAAATGATACATTTTATGCCTAGAGATAATATCGTTCAAAAAGCAGAGTTCAATAAAAAAACAGTTGTAGAATTTGACGATACTTGTAATCAAGCTAAAGAGTATGGAGAACTAGCACGTAAGATCATTGAAAACCAAAATTTTGTTATACCTACACCACTCCAAATGGATGAATTAGAGGCTATGGTTGTTAAATACGGAATAACAGATTAATTATTTGTTTGATAATATTATCATAAAATTTCAGGACTTATAAACTAAAAATATAAGTCTTGAAATTAAAAAAATGTTAGATAGAGGAGGAGAAATTTATGCCGCATCATTTGTTTAAATGTAGTGAATGTATTCCAGAAAGAGAAAAACACGCTGTTATAAAAGGCGAAGGGGAAGATTTAAGTGATGCTCTTCCATTGGGGTATCTTAATACAATACCAGGTACAATATCTGAACGTGGATGTGCTTATTGTGGCGCAAAACACGTTATAGGAACCCCTATGAAAGATGTTATTCATATGAGCCATGGACCAATAGGTTGTACTTATGATACATGGCAGACAAAAAGATATATAAGTGATAATGACAATTTTCAAATAAAAAACACCTTTGCAACAGATGTAAAAGAAAAACATATAGTTTTTGGGGCGGAAAAGGTATTAAGAGATAATATTAAGGAAGCCTTTAAAGCCTTCCCTAATATAAAGAGAATGACAATTTATCAGACTTGTGGAACTGCCCTTATAGGAGATGACATAGAAGCTGTTGCAAAAGATGTAATGGAAGAGATGCCTGATGTGGACATATTTGTTTGTAATTCTCCAGGATTTGCTGGTCCTAGCCAATCTGGTGGACATCACAAAATAAATATAGGATGGGTGAATAATAAGGTTGGAACATATGAGCCAGAGATAACAAGTGACTACGTTATTAATTACGTAGGAGAATACAATATTCAAGGTGACCAAGAGGTTATGCAAGATTATTTTAAAAGAATGGGTATTCAAATTCTTTCAACCTTCACTGGGAATGGATCTTATGATAATTTAAGAGGAATGCATTTAGCTCATTTAAATGTGCTTGAGTGTGCCCGTTCAGCAGAATATATATGTAATGAATTAAGACAAAGGTATGGTATACCAAGACTTGATATAGACGGATTTGGATTTAAAGCATTAGCGGATTCTTTAAGAAAGATTGGATTATTTTTTGGTATAGAAGATAGAGCCCAAGCCATAATAGACGAAGAGGTTGCTAGATGGAAGCCAGAACTTGATTGGTATAAGGAACGTCTAAAAGGCAAAAAGGTTTGTTTATGGCCAGGTGGATCTAAGTTATGGCACTGGGCTCATGCTATTCATGAGGAAATGGGTGTTGAAGTTGTATCTGTATATACTAAATTTGGACATCAAGGAGATATGGAAAAAGGAATAGCTAGATGTGAATCAGGGGCCTTGGCAATAGATGATCCTAATGAATTAGAATCCTTAGAAGCTATGAGAACATTAAAACCGGATGTGATATTTACAGGTAAAAGACCAGGAGAATTTGCAAAAAAGGTTGGGGTTCCATATTTAAATGCTCATGCATACCATAATGGACCTTATAAAGGATTTGAAGGCTGGGTAAGATTTGCTCGTGATATATATAACGCTATATATTCACCAGTTCATCAATTAGCTTTAGTTGATATAACTAAAGATGAAATAGCTGATACTAATTTCTTAACTCAAAACTTGATATCAGATAAAGATTTAAGTGAAGAAGTTAAGAACTCAACTACATTAAGAGAATATACAGGGAATTATGACAGTGTTTCACAGTTTAGAACTAAGGAATATCCTGAATTTGAAAGAACTAAAAAAGCTGCTAATTCATAATAATTGGAGGTGTTGATATTTATGATAGATCAAGGTAAAACTCAACTAAATCAGCTTACAGATTATATTATGAAAAATTGTCTTTGGCAATTCCATTCACGTGTTTGGGATGGAGAAAGACAAAATGAAGGAATATTAACAAAAACAATGCAATTATTATGTGGAGAACCTGTGGAAAAAGAAACTCCAGCAGATAAATGTTATTGGGTAGACGCAGTTTGTTTAGCTGATGCTTATAAAGAAAATTTTACATGGATAAATGACATGGAAAAAGAGGATATAAAAACTCTAATGAAGGAACTTAAAGAACGTATCGATTTTTTAACAATTACAGGGTCTCTAAATGCAGAGCTTAAAGACCCACGTTACTAGAAAGGATGTGGAATTATGTCATGTGAAGTAATAACCAAAGAGCGTGTTGGTGTTATAAATCCTATATTTACTTGCCAGCCAGCAGGAGCACAATATGTTAGCATAGGTGTAAAAGACTGTATCGGCTTAGTTCATGGTGGACAAGGTTGTGTAATGTTTGTTCGTCTAATTTTTTCGCAACATTTTAAGGAAAGTTTTGAAATTGCATCTTCATCATTACATGAAGATGGAGCTGTATTTGGAGCACTTAATCGTGTAGAAGAAGGTGTGGATGTACTTTTAATGAGATATCCAGATGTAAAAGTAATCCCTATAATATCCACTTGTTCAACAGAAGTAATAGGTGATGATATAGATGGTGTTATAAGAAAGCTTAATAATGGTCTTCTTAAAGAAAAGTATGCAGGGAGAGAAGTTCATCTAATTCCAGTTCATACTCCTAGTTTTAAAGGGAGCCAAGTTAGTGGATACGATGTTGCTGTAGAAGCTTTTGTTAAGCATTTTGCTAAAAAAGGTGAAAAGAGTGAGAAGATAAATCTAATCACTGGATGGGTAAATCCAGGTGATGTAAAAACATTAAAACATCTTTTATCAGAAATGAACATAGATGCAAATGTTTTATTTGAAATAGAAAGTTTTGATTCTCCTTTAATACCAGAGGAAAATACAGTTTCTCATGGAGAAACAACAATAGAGGATCTTCAAGATACTGCAAATGCCATTGAAACAATAGCACTTAATAGGTATGAAGGAGGTAAGGCAGCAGAGTATTTAGAAAATGAATTTGAGATTTCTGCTATAATAGGACCTTCACCTATAGGAATACGTAATACGGACATATTCTTAAAAAATCTAAGTAAAATGACTGGAAAACCAATTCCAAAAACTTTAGCATATGAACGTGGTATTGCTTTAGATACTATTACGGATTTAACCCATATGTTTTTTGCAGGGAAAAAGGTAGCTATATATGGACATCCAGACTTAGTAATAGGGCTTGCAGAATTTTGCTTAGATTTAGAAATGAAACCAGTGCTTCTTCTCTTAGGTGATGATAATACCACCTATGTTAAAGATCCTCGCATAAAGAGTCTTCAAGAAAATGTTAATTTTGATATGGAAATTGTTCTAAATGCTGATTTATGGGAATTAGAAGATAGAATAAAAAATAAAGGATTAGAAGTGGATCTTATTATGGGACATTCTAAAGGAAGATTTGTTTCTATAGATAATAATATTCCTATGCTTAGAGTTGGTTTCCCTGTTTTTGATAGAGCAGGTTACTTTCGTCATCCAGTAATGGGATATGAAGGCGCTATGTGGCTTGCTGAAGAAATGGCAAATATCATATTTAATGATATGGAAGTTAAGAAAAATAAAGAATGGATACTTGCAATGTGGTAAAGTCTTAAAGCGATTAATATAGTAAGTAATAATTTTATTCTGCCAGAGTATGATTTTAATCAGGCTCTGGCAGAACTACTAAAAAAGGAGGTGTAGTGCATATGAGCAAAGATTTATTTAAAGAAAAAGATCTTGAAGCTTTTGAAGAAAATTATAAAGCTGCTAAGGGATATCACAGAAGAGCGAAGCAATTCTTAGAAGAAGGTCAAGCATCTAGCGTGGTGTTTAATATTTCCTCGGTAGCTCTAGAGAGATATTTAATAGCTTTATGCAATTTATATGGCTTTAATCCAGCAAATCATAATTATGGATCTCTTATGGATACAGCAGAAGTTTTAGTAGATTTTCCAGGAATACTAAGTCAAAAAATAAGATCCTTAGATTCAATATTTAATATCTGTTCTTTAGAAAATTATCACTATGAAAATCCTAAGGACTCTGATGCAGATAGCATTTTATCTATGTGCTTAGATGTAAGCGAATTATTTGATTTTGAAAGAATAAAAAGAATGAGAGATGCTTTTATGCAATGAATATTTATTTTTAGGAGGAGTTAAAGTGAAAATACATTACTTGCAGCATATATTTTTTGAAACACCTGCAACAATAGTAGATTGGGCAAGAGAGAAGGGGCATAAACTTACAGGTACCCATTTATATAATTATGAGGAACTTCCTAATACTGATGACTTTGATTGGCTTATTATTATGGGGGCCCAATGAATATATATGAAGAAGAGAAATATCCTTGGCTAAAGGATGAAAAAAAGTTTATTAAGAAGGCTATTGATAGCGGTAAATTTGTTATAGGTATATGTTTAGGTGCTCAATTAATAACTGATGTTTTAAATGGGAAGGTAACAAAAAATCCTTACGGAGAGATAGGATGGCTGCCTATAGAATTTAATGACGAAGCGTTAGGTTTACCTATATTTAAAAATTTTCCAGAGATAAGTTATGTTTTTCAATGGCATAATGATACTTTTAGAACATTAGGAGAAGAGTGTAAAAGTATAGCTAGTAGTGAAGCTTGTGAAAATCAAGGTTTTATATATAAGGATAGGGTTATAGGATTTCAATTTCACATGGAAAGTAGTGAGGAAAGTATATTGGAGCTTATAAAAAACTGTTCCGAAGAAATTATTGATGGGCCATATATACAGACTATTGAGCAAATTGAGGAAAACATGAAGTATATAGAAATAGCTAATTTTTTTATGGATGAGTTTTTAAATAATTTAGAATCTTATTATATAAATTTGGAGGAATGATTATGGAGAAAATAAGTTATACCAGAAGAATTTGCAAGGATAAAGACAAAATAAATAATTTTGTAACTGAGCAAAGAGTGGGAACCTTAAGTATGTGCACTAAAGAGGGGGTTCCATATGCGCTACCAGTAAATTATGTTTATTGGAATGAAAAAATATATATTCATGGCATGGGCAGCGGGAAAAAGAATAGATTTCTTTCTGAAAATTCATCAGTATGTTTTACTATTTTTGAAGAATTAGGAACTGTGACAGATCCTATGCCAGCTAAATGTGATACTTCATATCTGAGTGTGGTTGTATTTGGTAAAGCAACTTTAGTGGATGATTTAGAAGAAAAAACTCAAGCACTTACAAAATTTTTAGATAAATTTGTTCCTAAATTTTTTAAAACTCCTCTATCAAAGCACTTTGTTGATAAATATCGTTCCTCTTTAGATAATAATGCAGTAGCTGTTTATTGTATAATACCAGAAGAACTTACAGCTAAAGAAAATCCAATAGATATGGAGAATATGTTTGATATGCATAAGTCTATGAATAGGCATACAAATTTAGAGAATAGTTAAGATTAGAAATGAATTGTTACATTATATAAAGGTACAAGAGACAGACTATAGGACTCTTGTACCATGAAATGATAAGCTATACGCCTAATAAAACAGAAGTAGCTTTTATTATTGCTGTTACATCAGACCCTATTTTTAATTCAAGATCTTTTACTGCTTCTAAAGAAATAGTAGATTTAATTATGTTTCCACCTCCAATATCTACAGTAACACTTGCATTAACTGCACCTTCTTTGATTTCAATAACCTTACCTACTAATTGATTTCTAGCACTAAGTTTCATGGTTAAGTCCTCCTACTTTGAAATTTTACACGACATTATATGTATAATATTACTATGCAGAGTATTTGGATGTCGTGTTTTAAGGATTTTATCATGTTGAAGGATAAAAGTATGTCGAAATAAGTTTTAAAAATTACTTTTATCATATTGATGAAAAAATATCTGGTTGTATAAAATAAATTATTAAATTACTATCTATTTAAGATAAATATTGCTTATTAAATAACGTAATTTTGATTTTTATAATTATTTAGTTGACAATTAAGTTTTAACAAAGGACAATTAGGTTAAATTTGAAAATTAGTATATAATTTTATATAAGTTTAACTAGGAGGTTTCTTAATGGAAAGATTAGATAAAATACTTTCTAATTTAGGTTATGGAAGTAGGAAAGAAATAAAGTCAATTGTAAAAAAAGGACTAGTAGAAATTGACGGAAAACTTGCAAAAGATAATGGAATGCAAGTAGATCCTGAAGTAAGTGTAATAAAAGTGAATGGTGAAGAGATTGTATATAAAAAATACATATATTTAATGATGAATAAGCCTGATGGCGTGATTTCAGCTACTCACGATAAGTATGATGAAACAGTTGTGGACTTATTGTATGCAGAAGATGCAATATTTGAACCTTTTCCTGTAGGTAGATTAGATAAGGATACTGTAGGCTTATTGCTTTTAACCAATGATGGTGAGCTTAATCATAAATTAATATCGCCTAAGCACCATGTTGATAAAGTTTATTATGCAGAAATTGATAAAGGTGTTAATGAAGAGGATATAAAGGCTTTTGAAAAAGGGATAGTTTTAGATGATGGCTATAAATGTATGCCTGCAAAATTAGAGATTATTGAATCAGAGACTGAGGGGGCAAGGGTACATGTAACTTTGCAAGAAGGGAAGTTCCATCAAGTTAAAAGAATGTTTGAAAGTGTAGGGAAAAAGGTGGTTTATTTAAGAAGAATATCCTTTGGAGGGTTACCTTTAGATGAATCTTTAGAAGAAGGTGAATATAGAGAGTTAACTGAAGAGGAATTAAAAGTATTAAGAAGAGAAGATTAAAAGTACTATTTTAGATAATGATACTATACCTATCGAACGTTTACAGGAAATGAGGTGAAATCATTCATGTAGACAAGGAGATACAATATTTTTTTCAGAAATTCCTTGCAATTAAGTACAAGTTAACATATAATATTTTTGCAAGGATAAATAAAAGGAATAAATAGCCCCCTTTTTATTTATTGCTTATTGCTAAAACGCAACCTAGCCCCAAGGGTTGCGTTTTTGTTTTTATCTTTTACTTTACTACTTTACTTTATTAAAATATAATAAGAGATAAAGACCAGTGTGCGACTAAAGGAGTGTATTTTATGGATACTTATAAGTCAAATTTAAAGAGCAAGGAAATGGATTATTTAATGGAAGCCATTTTAAGTTTAAAAGATAAAGAAGATTGTTATAGATTTTTTGAAGATATATGTACAATAAATGAGATTAAAGCTATTGATCAAAGGCTTCAAGTTGCAAGAATGCTTAAAGAAGGCAAAACTTACACTGAGGTTGCAAAACTTACAGGGGCCAGTACAGCAACCATTAGCAGAGTTAATAAGTGTATCAATTATGGAAGTGATGGATATAATAGAGTTATTAGCAGAATAGATTGGAATGAAGATTAAATCATGGGAAATTTTTATTAATATGTTAAATTTATAGTTTCAATTATGATATAATGAAATATGGTTTATAATAGAAAGAGGAATATGGATATATTCCTCTTTCTAATTACATAGGAAAGTATGTTTTTATTGAATTGGTAAGTGCATACTTTCCTATTTAGTATTCAAGGAGGTTAAAATGGATCTGAAAAAGTTATTAAATAAAGAGCAATATGAAGCAGCTACCACTATAGAGGGGCAGGTTCTTATATTAGCAGGAGCAGGTTCAGGAAAAACTAGAGTTTTAACTCATAGAATTGCCTATATGATAGAAGATAAAGGGATAGCACCATATAATATTTTAGCTATAACATTTACCAATAAAGCAGCTGGAGAAATGAAGGAAAGAGTTAAAGCTTTAATTGGGGATGAAGCAGAAAATATGTGGATATCTACCTTCCATTCATCTTGTGTAAGGATTTTAAGGAGAGAAATAGAAAAGTTAGGATATAAAAAGGATTTTACTATTTATGATTCCTATGACCAAAAGTCTTTAGTTAAGCAATGTATGAAAGAACTTAACATAAATGATAAAGATATAGAAGATCGTGAAGTCTTATCTAAAATAGGTAAAGCTAAGGATGACCTAAAAAATCAATCCTCTGTAACCTTAGAGAGTCAAGGTAATTATAGAGAAGAAAAAATAGCTCAAGTTTATGAATTATATCAAAAAAAATTAAAACAAAACAATGCCTTAGACTTTGATGATTTAATTTTTAAGACAGTTGAATTATTTAGAAAAGAACCAGAAGTTTTAGAATTTTACCAAAGAAAATTCAGATATATAATGGTAGACGAATATCAAGATACTAATAAAGCCCAATATGAGTTTATCAAACTTCTTGCAAAGAAGTTTAAGAATATCTGTGTTGTTGGGGATGATGATCAATGCATCTATGCATGGCGTGGTGCGGATATAAGAAACATATTAGATTTTGAAAAAGATTATCCAGAGTGCAAAACTGTTAAGCTTGAGCAAAACTACAGAAGTATGGGGAATATATTAGAAGCGGCTAATTTTGTTATAAAAAATAATAGTGAAAGAAAAAGCAAGATTTTAAGAACAGAAGCTGAAAAAGGAGAAAAAATAAAAATATATAGAGCTTTTTCAGATATGGATGAAAGTAATTTTGCTGCTACAACTATTGAAAATGGTAGAAAAGATGATAGAAAATATAGAGATTTTGCAGTGCTTTATAGAACTAATGCACAATCACGTATATTTGAAGATACTTTTATAAAAAGAGGTATTCCTTATAGATTAATTGGTGGACTTAAGTTCTATGATAGAAAAGAAATTAAGGACATTTTGGCTTATTTAAAGGTTATTAATAATCCAACGGATTCTGTAAATCTTAGAAGAATAGTTAATGTGCCTAAAAGAAGTATAGGGGATGCAACTGTAGATAAGGTATTACAATTTGCAGCTGATAATGAAATGAGTTTATTTGATTCCTTAATAGAAGCAGAAAATATCTCAAGCTTAACTCCTAGAAATATAACGGTTATAAATAAGTTTACTGCATTAATGGAAGAGCTTATTGAATATAGTGAAAGTATGCCTATATCTAATTTAATTGAGGATATTTTAAAGAATACTGGATATTTAAAAGAGCTTAAGGAATCAAATAATCCAGAGGATTTAAGTAGGGTTGAAAACCTAGAGGAATTAGTTTCAGCAGCGGTGGATTTTGAGAAAAATGAAGAGGATAATTCCTTAGCAGCCTTCCTTGAAAAGGTGGCTTTAGTTCAAGATGTAGATAATTTTGATCAAGAGGCAGATTCTGTGACCTTAATGACCTTACATTCGGCTAAAGGACTAGAGTTTCCAGTAGTATTTATGGTTGGTATGGAGAATGGGTTATTCCCAGGGGCATCATCTTTTAATTCTGAAAGCGAGATGGAGGAGTCTAGAAGACTTTGTTATGTTGGAATTACTAGAGCAAGAGAATCCCTATATATGACATCAGCAGAGGTTAGACGAGTTTTTGGTAGAACTGTTGCTTATCCACAATCAGATTTTATAGCAGAGATTCCTACAGAATTAAGAGAGTATGTTAATGTTAAGAAGCCAGCAGGAACCTTGGGGGGAGGAAATTCTGCCTATGTTAATTATAATATGAGTGGAGGTAATCCACATTCTTTAAGAAGCTCCTATGGAAGTAGTGCCTCAAAGAATACTGTATACACTAATCCTGTAGAGGCAGCTAAGAAGTTAAATGATGTTTTAAATGGGGCTTCAGAAAACAGACTAACTAAGGGAGAAGCAACACTAGGAAGAAAAATTAAACATCCTAAGTTTGGTATAGGGACAATAGTTAAAGCTATTGAAGTAGATGATGATGTTAAAATTACTATTGCATTTGATTCACAAGGAATAAAGACACTATTACTTAGCATAGCCTCTCTAGAATTATTATAAGTTAGGTAGATACCAGGAGGACGTTAATATGAGTAACAAGGAAAGAATGGAGCAATTAGCAACGGAGCTAAATAAATATGCCTACGAGTATTATGTATTAGGCAATCCTTCTATTGCTGATAAAGATTACGATGAGAAGTATTATGAATTAGTTAAGCTTGAGAAGCAGGAGGGGGTAATCCTTCCTTATTCCCCTACCCAAAGAGTAGGAGATGTAGTTCTTCCTGAGTTTAATAAATATGTTCATAAAGGAAGACTGTGGAGTTTAGATAAGGCTCAAATTTCTACAGAATTACAAGATTGGCATAATAGAAATGTAAAGTTTATTAATGAATACAATAAAAATAATACTGATAAGCTTCCAGAGATAAGTTATATAATTACTAAAAAGTTTGATGGTTTAACTCTTAATTTAACTTATAATAATGATGGAATTCTTCAGGTAGCTGCAACTCGTGGTACAGGATCTATAGGCGAGGATGTAACTGCACAAGCAAAAACTATAAAAACTATTCCACTTAAAATAGATAACCATAATGTGTTTGAGATTCATGGGGAAGCTATAATGACCAAGGAAGCTTTCGATAACTACAATAGCAGTGCTGCTGTACCTCTTAAGAATTTAAGAAATGGTGCTGCGGGAGCTTTAAGAAATTTAAATGTCAAAGAAACTGCTAAGAGAAATCTATCTGCCTTCTTTTATGATATTGGATATAATGAAGGAACTCAGTTCACTACCTATGAAGAGATGTTAACTTTTATAAAAGATAAGGGATTTTCTATAGATTCTTATATGAAACGTTGCACAACTTTAGAGGAAATAAATAAAGAAATAGAGTATATTAAATCCATAAGATTTGAGTTAAATTATGATATAGATGGTGCAGTAATTGCAATTAATGACATGAGAACTAGAGAGCTTTTAGGATATACTATAAAATTTCCTAAATGGGCTATAGCATATAAATTTGAAGCACAAGAGGCAACTACGAAGTTATTAGATGTAGAATGGAATGTTGGAAGAAGCGGAAGGGTTTCTCCTACTGCAATATTAGAACCAGTTGAGTTAGCTGGTGTAACAGTTAAAAGAGCAACATTAAATAATATGGATGATGTTAATAAAAAAGGTGTAAAAATAGGGGCAGAAGTATTTGTAAGAAGGAGTAATGACGTTATTCCAGAGATTATGGGAGTAGTTGAGAGCTCTTTAGAAAATACTCAAGAAATAACTCCACCTACTAAATGCCCTTATTGTGATGGGAATGTAGTTTTAAATGGTGCACATTATTTTTGTGAAAACACTCTTTCTTGTAAACCTCAGCTTGTAAAAACCATAGTTCATTTTGCATCTAGAGAAGCTATGAATATAGAAGGTTTTTCAGAGAAAACAGCTGAACAATTATTTGAAAAGTTAGATATTAAGTCTATATCAGATTTATATAGATTAAATAAAGAAGATCTATTATCTTTAGAGAAGTTTAAAGAAAAGAAGGCTACTAACCTTTTAAATGCAGTAGAAAAGAGTAAGGATTGTGAGCTATATGCATTTATATATGCGCTTGGAATACCTAATGTAGGTGTTAAAACCTCAAAGGATTTAGTGAAGAGATTTAAAACTTTAGATAATATAATAAAGGCAAATCTGGAAGAGTTACTTGAGGTACCTGATATTGGGGGAATAGTTGCTGAATGTATAGTAGGGTTCTTTAAAGAGGAGCAAGTAATAAATACTATAAATGATTTATTGAGTCTGGGAGTAAAACCTAGGTATGAGCAGATTGAGGTATCAGAAAATATTTTTGAGGGTAAAACTGTTGTAGTTACTGGAACATTAGAGAATTACTCAAGAACTTCTATTAAAGATAAACTTGAGTCATTAGGGGCAAAGGTATCTGGAAGTGTAAGTAAGAAAACGGATTATGTGATAGCTGGAGAAGAGGCAGGATCTAAACTTACAAAGGCTCAAGAACTAGGAGTGACAGTATTATCTGAGAAAGAGTTTGAGGATATGATATGATTAAAAAAGCTGTAAATGTGATTAGTCTTACAGCAACAGTTGTATCTATATTAGTTATTATTGCAACCTTTTTAACTTCTTATAGATATGTATATATTAATGAAATTTTTACAGGATATTATCCCCTACAAGTCTCTATTACAGTAACTATGATAGCTTGGGGATTTAAGTTTTGGATGAGTAATACTGGACTAAGAAAATATCTATATACCTTTATATGTTTTATATTATCAGTAGCATCAATCTTTTTTTTAAGCAATTTAGTAAAGTAATTTATTTAAAGAGGGATATATCTAAAATCTAGATATATCCCTTATTTTATGTATATTTAAACTTTATAAATTAGAATCATCATGAATTTCATTAGTTTTTTTAGAACCATTACATGAAATAGATACATTATTTTGAACTAACATATAAATATTTTGAGTCAATTTTTCCAACAAATAATTTTGATATTTCATTTGTGCGTAAGTTTGTTTTGCAACAATAAAACCCCAGATTGCAACAAACATTATAGTAAGCATAGATAAGATGCCTAAGATCTCTAACAGTATTTTCATTATTAATACCTCCATTAAAAAACATATTAATATTATAACACGAAATATCTTCCTATATAACCTAGAATAATGTAATTAATATTTAAAATCGCAGTTTAAATTACTTTATTTTGTCAATAATTAAGAAGAATGTTTAAAAAAGGAGAGTAAAATATGAAGAGAAAATTAACATTAGTTATTGTTTTAATGTTGTCCTTAGTGTTAATGAGCTGCAAAAAAATAGATACGACAAATGTTTACTCCCCAAGCGATGAACTTAATTATGGAGTATACAATTTACCCACAAGTTTATTAGAAAGTAGCGTTGGAATTAATGATGAGCTTTTGTCAGCTTTATTTGATGGATTAATATATAAAGATAGTGAAGGTAATATTAAGCCTCAATTAAGTGAGAGTTATACAGTAAGTGAAAATAAGCTTGAATACACTTTTAAAATAAGAAGAGATATCTATTGGAGTAATGGAGAAAAAATAACATCAAAGGATTTTGTAACTTTTTTTAAAGAATTTATTAATAATGCTAAAAGCATAGATGATTTAGAAGAAATAAAATCTATATATGGTGTAATTGATTATTTTAATAAAAAAGAGAATTTTGAGAAATTAGTAGCTGTAAGTTCAGATGGTGAACTTTTTAAAGTTAGATTAAATTATAAAGACGATAAGTTTATAGATACTCTAACAAAAAATAAATTTAAAATAAAAAAAGATTTTACAAAACTTAGATCCTATAAAGACTATTATAAAAACATTGTATATTCAGGGCAATACAAAATAAGTAGTATAGAAGAATCAGGGAAATTAGTACTTGAGAAAAACCCTAAATATTATGACAAAGAAAATGGAGAAGATAAAATTAATATAATTTCCTATAATGATAATGAGTCTGCTCTTGCTAGCTATGAAACAAATAAGATAAATGTAATGAAAGACCCCCCATTAAGTTATTTACCTAACTTAATTAGTAGAAATGAAATATCTCAAAGTCCTTCGTATAGTAATACGTTTATTAGTTATAATAGCAAAGAGGATAATGTATTTAATAATAGCAAGCTTAGAAAGGATTTTGGAGAGTATGTTAAGGGAATAATGTCTACAGAAGAGTTTAAAAATATTATTCCATCTAACTTAATCAATGATTTTTCTAGTAATAAGGGTGAAAATGACAGTTCTGTAAGTAGAATAGAACCTGCAAGCTCTTTGATGGAACTAAAAAGTATAAATATAGTTTCTTTAAATACTGAATACAACAAAGAGGTTTTAAAGTTTATCTCTGAGCAGGGTAAAAAAGATAATTTAATAATATATTATAGGCTTCTTAGTTCAGAAGAATTAGAACAAGAAATAAAGAATGGAAAATTTTCAGTTTATATAGGTAGTACTGATAATGTTGGAGACTATAATAAAATATATAACGATGTTTTAAATAGAATATATAAAGATGAGAGTTTAGATAAGAAGATGAAAGAGTTTGAGGGTAAAGAGAGTAAGGAGAATATAGTTAAATACATGGTTAAAGAAAACTACTGTATTCCACTATATAATAAAGAGTCTATAATCGTAAAAAAGAATGATATAAAAGAATTAAATAAAGATTTTTATGGAAATATAATTTTAAGCAGTATGATTATTGGAGAAGATGTAAGTAGAAGCACAGAATAATAAAGGTGAAAGCTTCCTTTTTTTGGGGCGCTTTCACCTTTGATGTTTAAACTTCAGATATATCAAATGTTTTTTGTATGATGTCTTTTTTAAATAAATATATAGCTAAAAAATAGATCATCATATTTCTTTGAGCATAAAATGTATCTTTTGAAGGAGTTATAGTTTCTTTCTTTTTGGAATAAGTAATTTCTTTTCTGAAAACAGGACATAGGTCTGAAGAATCGGATATATTAGAGATTTTAAATAATTGTTCATTAAACATATCTTCAGATCTTAATGAGGCATTCCTATATCGCTCAGCTGAATCTATATCAGGAACATCAGGCCAAGAGGTAGTAAGTTGCCCATTTAATAAAATTCTTTTGTACAAAGAGGATATATTGTTTTCGTAGCTACTATCGGCATCTTCATCAACAAAATAAATTAATGAAGTAAACATGTAATTTAATAATTCTGTTGAAGAGTATTTTATTTCTTTTTTGTCTGAGTTTTTATTAAAAATAGACTTATCACTATCAAAAAGCTCTAAATGTTTTTTAGAAAAAGACATAAAATCTTCTTTAAAGTCTAAATAGCCAGTATTTTTATAAGTTAAATAGAAGTTTATATTTTCTAAGGTTGTAAGCTCTATATCTTCATTAGATAACTCATTAAAAGTATGTTTTTCTTTAATTAAATCCATTAAGTCTAGAAAAAGCTCTTTACTTTTTTCTTCTTTAGAATAGTCATAAAAGATATTTAGAGCTAAACAAAGCTTATTGCATTCTTGACTTGAAAGTGAATAAATTTCTTCTTTAAAATCAGACAACATCTTTAGTATATCTAAAGCAAAATTTTTATAAACGGCAGCATCATCATCAGAAGGCGCTAAATTAGAATAGCTATAATAAGCGCACATCATAAATGCTTGATCTGAAAATTTGAATTTATTTTTTTTATCTATAAAAGTACTGTCACTTGAAGATGATATTTTTTTATCTACAAAAAATCCTTCTGGACTTCTTAATGATGTAGAATAAAAATCAAGTTGATATTTAGCTAACTTTTTATAAACTTCTGATAATTCATATAGTTGTTTATCTACATCTTTAAAAAATGAGTAGTAATCAGATAACTCTAGTATACTTAAGGTCATAAGAGCATTTGATATTACATTTATCTCTTTCTTAAATGTATTTTCATCCCAAGATAAATTACTTTTTGAAACAATCTTAGGATTACCTTTTTTATAAATACATAGAAGTGGTGAATACTTATCAAATATGTTATTATCAGAATTGGATGAATGTTTTTTGTTTGATTTTGTGTAGTGAACTATTCCACACTTTGAATTTAGTACAATGTTTTTTAATGATTCTTTTGAAAAAAAGAAAAGTTGATGTTTTATTTCTTCAGCAGAAATACTATTCATTCTGAAAAAAGGTCCTATATATCTCAAATAAAATTCCACCTCTTAAATTAATCCTTATATAAATAATATGAAAATATTAACAAAATGTTGCATAATAATAATACATTTATATATTAAAAGTAGTAAAATAATACGGGAAGGTGATTGCATGAGAATTGATGGAAGAAAAAATGAACAAATAAGACCAGTTAAAATTACAAGAAAATATACTAAGTTTGCAGAGGGATCTGTATTAATAGAAGTTGGAGAAACTAAGGTTATATGTACAGCTTCTATTGAGGATAAAGTTCCTCCATTTTTAAAAGGTTCAGGTGAAGGATGGATTACAGCAGAGTATAATATGTTGCCTAGATCTACCCATGTAAGAAAGCCTAGAGATATAGCTAAACTTAAAATTGATGGAAGAACAATGGAGATACAAAGACTTATAGGAAGAGCGTTACGTTCAGTTGTTGATTTAAAGGCATTAGGAGAAAAGACCATATGGATAGATTGTGATGTAATCCAAGCGGATGGTGGAACAAGAACTACATCAATTACTGGAGCATTTATAGCTTTAGTTGATGCTGTTAACAAGCTTCATAGGGAAAGAAATTTTCAGGTTTATCCTATAAGAAATTTTGTTACAGCTGTAAGTATAGGTATAGTTGATGAACAAAAAGTAATTGACCTATGTTATGAAGAGGATTCAAATGCAAAAGTTGATATGAATGTTGTTATGACTGATGAGGGCGAGTTTGTGGAAGTTCAAGGAACTGGAGAAGAGGCTCCTTTTAATAGAAATGAATTAAATGATCTTTTATCTTTAGCTGAAAAAGGTGCTAAACAAATGATTTTGGCTCAAAAAGAAGCTTTAAAGATGGATGCTCTTTGGATAGGGACAGGAGAGAGAGAATAGAGATATGAGGAAGTTGATTTTAGCAACAAATAATAAAAATAAAGTTAAAGAAATAAGAGAAATATTAAAAGAACTTAAAATAGATATAATGAGTTTGTCTGATCTAAACATAGATGTTGATATAGAGGAAACCGGAAGTAGTTTTGCAGAAAATTCATTGATTAAAGCTAGAGGAATAGCAGATATTTTGAAGAAAAATAATTATAAAAACTTTATTGTAATGGCAGATGATTCAGGTTTAGAGGTTCCTTATTTAGGAGGAGAACCAGGTATTTTTTCTGCACGTTATTCTGGTGTACATGGTGACGATAAAGGTAATAATAACAAGCTTCTTTTAAAGCTTCAAGGGATACCAAAAAGTGATAGAAAAGCAAACTTTAGATGTGCAATAGGACTAATTGATAGCAATAATGTTGAAAAAGTAATAGAAGGTATAGTTGAGGGATTTATTACTGAAAGGGAAGAAGGAGAAGGTGGATTTGGGTACGATCCATTATTCTTTTATGAGCCGTTAAACAAAACTTTTGGAGAACTTTCTTCAGAAGAAAAAAATTCTATTAGTCACAGAGCTAATGCTTTAAATAAACTTAAAAATGAAATAGAAGAACTATTAGATAAACAGGAGGAATAATGTTAGTTGCAGTAGTTTCAGATACCCATGGAGTTAGTGAATATATAAAAAAAGTAGCTAATGTAATAACTAAAGCTGATATCTTAATTCATTTAGGAGATAATATAAGTGACTTAGATGAATTAAAAACAAAATTTACAGGAACAGTTTATGGAGTAAAAGGAAATTGTGATTTTGAGAATTCAATTCCAAAAGAATTATTGATAGATATAGAGGGTAAAAAAATATTAATTACTCATGGTGATAGATATAATGTTAAGGCTGGAATTAACACATTATATTATTCAGCACTTGAGAAAAAAGTGGATGTTGCACTATTTGGACATAGTCATATACCTTTAATTGTAGAGCAAGATGGGGTACTGTTTGTTAATCCTGGAAGTCCCTCTCTGCCAAGGCTTAATGCAAGGACAATAGCCTTTTTAGAGGTTAATAAAGATAAGCCAGTAAGTGCTTATTTATATGAGATTAGAGTGTGAATAAAGAGCTAGACTTAATGCATGTTTTAGAAAGTAATAAAAAAATTTAAAAAGGGTATTGACGTATTAAAATATATCGTGTAGAATAATCATTGTCGCCGCGAGATGGTAGCGACATTGCGGGGTGTAGCGCAGATGGGAGCGCGCGTGGTTTGGGACCATGAGGTCGCAGGTTCAATCCCTGTCACCCCGACCACTTTTAAATTTAATATGCGGGTATCGTATATTGG